>NZ_JBFUIX010000016.1:0-85585 GCF_056401635.1 Paenibacillus sp. P4_E11
CCAGAAGTAAGAGTATCCAGTAATGCTCGTACCTTACCTTCAATAAAGGGAAGCTTTAAAAAAGTTACCTTTAATTGTAGTCGCAATCGTTGGACCTAGTGGAGCCGGAAAGTCAACATTAATCGGAATGTTAGCTCGACTATATGACCCGACTTCTGGGAATATTATAATTGATGGTTACGATATTGGCGAAGTGTCGATCGATAGCTTACGAACACAGATGGCTTTCGTAACGCAAGAATCGTACTTATTCCATGCTTCCATCAAAGAAAATATAACTTTCGCCAAATGGAACGCAACCGATGATGAGATAATTGCTCATCGCCTATCCACCATATTAAAAAGCAGACAAAATAATTGTTCAGAGCTTTGGCTCAAAACACTCTATACTCTAAGTTGTATCAGACGCAATTTGGTGCGAGAGCATAACGATATGCAACGCAGTCGGGCAGAGAAACCATTCCTGCACGACTGCGTTGGTGGAGATGAGCTAGTGATCTTGACACATCATCAAGGTGTTGCCGTCGGGATCCTTGAACAGGAACCACGATACTTGCGGACCGTGATTGATCTCATGCGTAACGGCGAACCCCAGCTGTTCCACATGTTCCTTGGTACGATCAATATCCGATGTAGCAAGCTTCAACGACACAGGTAACCATTCAGGCAGAGGCCTGTCTTCCATACCATGGGCATCCAACGCGATCCCGTTAGGCAAGAAGTACAAGTGATCGAACAGCAATCCATCTTCCCTGACCGGATATCCGAACAACTGGCTATACATGGAGATGGCCTGCCTAATATTGCGCACGTAGAAAAAAAGACCGAGGGAATAAGGCTGCACTAACGATTCAGACGACCGTTCCTGTTTGTCTTGCCGATCCAGCAATTGATCGAGGGGCTGACCATTAATGACCAAGCCGGTTACATCGCAGTTAAACAGCTTCGCATTCGTGAAATCACAATCCGTGAACACCCCTCGCTTCATGTTAGTATTGGTGAATTGTACCGGTGCTCGCCCACTTTGTTCCGATTCCGGCTGATCTTTATCCGAATACCCGATATGTTGAAAATGTGCTCCGCCCCACTGTGCGCCGTCAATCGCCAGATTACTCAGATTAGCGTCTGAGATGTTCATTCCGGTCAAATTCACGTCGTTCAGTCGAATGCCGGTAAGGTTAGCGCATTGAATCGTAACTTCCTCTGCCCTAACATTTTTGAAGCTCGATCCCGTTACATCTGAATTGACAACCGTAATTGCTTTCTTATCATTTTCGATTTTCATTTGTTGTTCCTCCTATAAGGTAGTGGGTCTCA
The DNA here is from genome assembly GCF_056401635.1 of Paenibacillus sp. P4_E11. Classification (NCBI taxonomy): domain Bacteria; kingdom Bacillati; phylum Bacillota; class Bacilli; order Caryophanales; family Paenibacillaceae; genus Paenibacillus; species Paenibacillus sp. P4_E11. The sequence continues at coordinate 1,318 of NZ_JBFUIX010000016.1, forward strand.
TCTATTAGATGCCAGGAATGGGAAATATCTATCATCGTAACCAAACATTTTGTATTCTGACGCTTCTCCACTCCCTCTACCAACCCTCTCTTGTTCTTCTTTCTTCCATGTAGTTAAGTCTTCCATGCGACCTATTCCGAATTCCGAAATGCTGCAAAAGTGCAGGTTTTTCGCCCCACCCTGTGTCAAGGCTAATGAATTCCTGCAAATGCGCAATATTCTATCGACAAGATCCCGATTTCGCCCGAACTACGGCTAAAATGTTGCCTAGGAGCTTTCGCAGCAATAGGGAACTTTCGGATGCAAAAGGATCAAATATCATATACTTTTGCAGGATTCTTGCGAATGAGCTCCGCAACAATCGCTTTCTGCATAATGCCAACTTCACGAATCAAGACCAAGGATAAAAGAAAAACCCGGCCAATAGAGGCCGGGTTCGAGAGCACTTGAACTTTTTCGTTCTATTGCTTCATTGTTTTGACAAGCCGCTTCGCTTCGCCGTTCGCCGTCTGGATCGATTCGTAGATCTTGATGGTGAGCGGCCATTCGAATTGGTCCGTGCGCAAGTTCTGGAACATTAGATGCTGTGCCCCGCTGATCAATCGGTTACGTCCCGAGAACGGCAGCGTCTCGGAGGCGATTAAGCGACCGCGCGTATCGTGCAGTTCAACCGTCATGTTGGCGGAGCTGGCATCAGTGACGACGTCCTCGGCCGACTGAATGTCGAGATCCATCTTCAGCTTGTACGTGTACCCCGCTGGACTACCTTGGGCCGCTAGATCCCACAGATTCATCTTAACCGTATACGGATAGAACTTTAACGTATTGTCGTCTGTCTCATCAGTCATGACCGCGGTCTTGAATCCGCCAATCGGAATGTTATAAGGTGCAACGGTCTGATTATCGAGCAGCTTGAGCAGCAGGTTGTCACCTTTCTCAGATGACGGGACTGCGAATGCATAGTTGACCACATAAGACAGTTTCGGCTCCAACTGCTGCACGGTCGTCGTCTGACGACTGCCCGTATAGCGGAAGCCGTCCGCGTTCGTCAGCTCCGTCTGGAAGGATGGCAGCGGCACTGGGCGCTCGCCCGTGTTGCGAACGAGGAACTTCGCGACGACCGTATTGTAACCCGTGGACTCGGATTCGTTCAAGCTCAGGTCCACGAGGGAGACCGTCGTCTCCTTATCGATCAGCTTGCTCATCGGGTCGAATAAGATTCGGTCGCCGATCTTATAAGCCGGGAGTGTGGCTAGGTCGATCGTATCTTGTTGTGGCAGTCCTACGTTAAGCCGTCCTACATTATAGTTCACAACAACAGGATTGTTGTTCTCGATGTCCACGAACGTCTCTGGGGTAAGCACGTTCAGGCTGTTCAATGTCACATTATTATCGGACAGGATCCCGTAATGCAAATATTTCTTCTCACCTGGCTTCAGTTGCACGTTCGTCTGCACCCGTTGGCCAGCATATACGCGGCTGTCCGACTTCCCGTCGATGCGGAAGTCCGGCACCGTCTCAGTGCGCGAACCCTTGTTCTCGGCGATCAAGGTGACGACTGTAACCGGACCTTGTGGCGTCTTCTCCCGAATCAACGTAACCGGTGTATATTGTAGCTCGCTAGCCAAGCCGGGGATCGTGAAGGACTCGCCCCATCGTTTCACTGCCGCAGCGTCGGTAATTACCGATTCCGCTCCGCCCCATGATAATCCCGTCACCGGAATAGCGAGGACCGCTGTCTCCAGCCTAGGGTACACGTATTCATCCACCTCGACCCAGTTCAACTCCGTCAAGTCCAATGCCGCTCCGTAGTCCAACGTCAGCATGTAGCTAAGCTCTGCCTTCTCCCGAGGCTGGATCGACTTAGCATTCGTGACGCTCGAACGCAGGGTATACTCTGTGCCATCGGCCGTCTTGACCCGCAGCTCGTAGTCCGGCACTCGGGTAACCCGGTTGCTTCCATTATAGAGCTGGACGATGGCAGCGATCCGCGTCTCCTCTCCCACGAGTTCACTGACCACACTCTTGACGTCCGCGCGGATGGAAGAGGTAAGCATATATTGGCCGCGCGCATCCTGTGCGGCGACGGTGCCGTCGGCCGCCAGGATGCTTGCAGGTGCCGCCGTCATGACGAGCGAGACGGTAAGTACGGCAGCGGTCAACGATTTTTTCCATGTCGGTTTCACTGAATTTCCTCCGTTTCAATCTAATTTCGTTTATTTGGATTCCGCGAGCTGCACTTTCTCTTTATCCTTCAACTGATTCTGACCGGAGGTGACGAGCTGCTCGCCTTCCTTGACCCCGGACAAGATTTCCTGGTTTAATTCGTTCAGACGTCCAAGCTGTACCTTGCGCTTCTCCACCGTATCGCCTGCGAGGACGAACACGAATGAATCTCCGCCTTCGCGTACCACGCTGAGCGTAGGGATTACAGTGACTATTTGCTCGTCTTCGGTTGTCAATTGGATCTGTACCTTCGTGCCCGGTTTGAGCGCCCCATTAGCATTCGCCGTTTCGAGTTCCAGCTCGTATGTTTTGCTCTGAGCGTCCATGGAGCCGGATAAATATTTGACCTTGGCCTTAGCCTTCTCTGTGCTGCCAGGTACATAGTACACAAGCTCTTGCTTGCCGCTGACGAGCTTAGCCGAGTTCTCCGTCAGTTTCGCCTTGATCACGATCGGGTCGAGTTGCTCCACGTGACCTACCTTGATCCCCGGCTGAACTGTCATACCGACCACAACCGGCAGCTCAGTCAAGATACCACTCACCGGCGTTTTGATCTCCAGATTGGAGAGGCTGCGGTCCAGTTCTTGCATGGACAAGGAGGCCGACTGGATTTGGTTGGTTAGCGCGGACAAGTTATCCGACGTTTCCAGTGTCTTCTGTTTTTGCTTCAGCAAGTCTAGATCCATCGCTTGGTTTTTCCACAGCGTCTCGGCTTGATCTAGCTGAGGCTTCGCAATCAGTCCTTGGTCGTAATCGTTTCTCGCTTTGTTGTACGTTCGGGTAACTTCGAGCTGCGCCTGTTCCATCTTCTTAACGCTATTGGCCATCTCGGTCTTGCTGGTAGCCAGTTCCTGCTTAGCCTTGACCAGGGCGTCCTGGCTGCTCTGTAGCTGGAGCGAAGCCTTATTCCGTTGCAATTGCGTGTCGGCAGTATCTAACTTCAGGATGACGTCACCTGCGTTGACCCGATCTCCGCGCTTCTTCAGAACTTCCTTCACATCCCCACTTGCCTTGGACATGACATCCAATTGCATCACTGGGACCACATCAGCCACTTGCTCGAGTGGATCACCTATTTTTTGCTTGTTTATTTTTTGCACCTTCACAGTCTTGATCGTCGTCTGCTCCTGGGCAGCCGCCGGGGTTGTCGAACCGCCTTCCGCCGAACAACCGGCCGCGACGGCGACTATCAGGACGAGGGCCGTGGCTAATTTGACTCTGCCGATTACTGATTTGCTTTTCCGCCTGCTATGTCTCATCTTCGCCTTAACTCCTTTATAAGAAAGTTCGTTTTACGCGGACGTGGTGTCCAGGGATTGCGCCTGCTTCGATTTGCGATGAACCATCCGCGACATGCGGTTCTTGAACGAATGAATCAAGTCATAGACGACCGGAACGACTAGCAGCGTCAGCAGAGTCGAAGTGGTTAACCCGCCGATCACGACTACCGCCAAGCCCTTCGAAATAATGGTGCCCTTGGACAATCCGAGCGCGAGCGGCATGAGTGCGAATACGGTGGCGCCCGCCGTCATGATGATTGGTCTCATCCGAGTCATACTTCCTTCGACCAACGCGTCATGTACGGAGTAATTCTCCTCACGCAGCTGTTGTACGCGGTCGATCAAGACAATGGCGTTCGTCACCACGATCCCGATCAGCATCAGGAAGCCGATGAGCGAAGTGATGTTCAGCGATTCGTTCGTCACGAGCAAGCCGATGAGGCCTCCGATCGCTGCCAGTGGTAGCGAGAACAGGATCGCGAATGGTGCACTGGCGTTTCCGAATGCAAGCACCATGACAAGATAGACGATGAAGATGGACGCTGCCATCGCCATGAACATTTGACCGAAGCTCTCGTTAATATCGTCGGATACACCTTTTACTTGGCGACTCACGCCCGGAGGCAGTTCGACCGTGTCGAGTTCCGCCGACACCTTGGTCGAAACTCCCCCTTTATCGGCATTGTTGATTTTGGCCGTTACTTGCAGCACTTGGGTTTGTTTCTCCCGGCTGATCGAGATCGGGGCATCGAGCTCGCTTACTTTGGCAATGTCCTTCAGATTAATCGTGCYTGCTTGTGTTTGGAGCGGAATGTTGGCGATGTCCTGAAGGGAATCCTTGAAGGACCGGTCCATCTCCAATTTCGTTTCATACGTAACGTTGTCCAGCTTGATATCTCCAAGCTCTTCTTTACGAATCCATGCGTTGACCGTTCCCATCACTTGTGCTGGGCTCAGTCCGTAGACGCGCGCCTTTTCGGCATCGACTACCACGTCCACTTCCATCTTTTTCTCGCCGAGCGAGTCCTTGATATCGAGTAACTCGGGGAAAGTTGCCATCTTCTCCTTGATGAGCTTAGCCGCATACTCGAGATTCAACAGATCGTCGCCCTTCAGCATGTACGAGAATTCGACCCCACCGCCTCCATCTCCACCGAAGGAAATCAATTGGGCTTCGACCCTCGAGCCACTAGGCATGTCACTCAGGAATAGTTTCTTGTATTGCTCTAGCGCTTCCTTCGCATTTGTATTCACGCTAACTTCGGTGAAGAGGTTGGCTTTGTATGGAATGCGATCCTTCCCGAAGTCATATCCAATCATCGATTCGACGTATGTAAATTTCGGTGCACCTGTATGGTCCTTTTCACTCTGCATGAACTTCTCGATCTCGCCGACCTTCGCGTTCATCGTCTCCATCGAAGTTTCGCGCGGCATCTGCAGACTGAATAACATCTGGCGGTCGGCTGCACTTTCCGGCATGAACGTCTTGGCAAGCTGTGGCACGATCAGAATGACGGATACCACGAACAGTAGGAAGGACAGTAGCAGCATCTTGATCCGGTTCTTTAACGACCAGACCAACAGGCCTTTATAAGCCTTCAGTAGCTTCCCGACCTTATTCTCGTCGTGAACCGGTATGTTCTTCTGCTTCATGACCATCAGCTTGGCGAGCATAGGAATGACCGTTAAGGCGACGACTAGCGAGGATAGCAAGGCACAGGCCAGTGTCAGCGCGAACGGACGGAACACTTCCCCCAACATGCCGCTAACGAAGGCGATTGGAGCGAATACCCCTACAGTCGTAATTGTCGAAGACGTAATCGCGGCGGAAACTTGTTTCGTCGCCAACTTGATGACCGATTCGTTGCGCTCATGTGCTTTTTGCAGCTGGCTATAAATGTTCTCGATCACGACGATGCTGTCATCTACGACGCGCCCTACGGCTATCGCCATCCCACCCAGCGTCATGATGTTAAGCGAGATACCAAGTCCCGACATGAACAAGAGGGTGATTAGAATGGAAAGTGGAATCGAGACTAAAACGATAATCGTCATACGAATGTTTCTAAGGAAGATCAAAATCATTAGTGAAGCCAGAATGGCGCCCAGCCCGCCCTCGCGAACCATACCGTCAATGGAATGCTTAATGTCCGTCGCAGCATTGTAGACCGAGTGGAATTTCACGGACGGCAGCGTTGTCGACCATTCCTTCATCAGCTTGTCAGCGGAATTACCGAATTCAACCGCGTTCGCATCTTTCGTCTTATAGAGTAGAATGCCGATTGCCGGCTGGCCATCGAGTCTCGTGATGAACGGGGACTCACTCACCGAAGCTATCTTGGCGATTTGCTTCAAGAGTAGTGTCTCACCTTGCATAGTACGGAGGGGTAAGTTGTCCAAGTTATATACAGTGTCTATCTTGCCTCGGACCCGCACCATCTGGTTTCGGCCTTCGAATTCGACCGTGCCGGCAGGGCTCGACATGAGTGCCGCACGTATCATATCCGTCACTTCCGATGGAGACAGTCCGTATTGATTCAGCGCGTTCGCGTCCAGGCGGATCGACATCTGCGCTTCGTTATTGCCTACGGAGTCCACATGGTCGACACCAGATATGCCGTTGAAGCCTGGTAGAATGATGTCTTTATACAGCTTCTCGAGCTCGACCTGGTTCATGTTGTTCATCCCAGTGACGGCCAAGTAATAGACCGGCTGAGATGCAAAGCCGAACGTCGCGACATGTGCCTTCTCTGCGCTCTGCGGGAGCTTCACGTTCGCGACCAGGCTTTCTACTTCTTTCTTGGCATCCTCCAGCTTGACGCCCTGCTCCAGCTCAACCGTGATCGACGAGAAGTTATCACTCGAACTGGAGGTTAAGTTTTTGAGCCCCTTCGTTCCGGACAGTGCTTTCTCTAGTGGTTTCGTCACTTGATCAAGTACGTCCTTCGGGGGAGCTGAGTACTGGGTCGTTACGAACACCGCCGGGAATGTGATGTCCGGCATGCTCTCCACCTTAAGTTGCCCAGCCGAGAACGTTCCCCCGATGACTAGCAACACGACCAAAATGATGACCGCCGCTATGTTCTTCATAGAAAAATCGGTCAAGCGATTCATTCGGTTTCTTCCCTCCTTTACGAGCTGGCCGATTTACGATTCCGCTCGTTTTGTGTCTTTCATTCGAACAATGACCTGCCTCTTAATGGTAAAATCTAACGACTTCTTGCAAAACAGCCTAAGGGCGGTATTTTACCTAGACTTAAGTCCGGTATTGTTGAAGAAGGGCAAGTTTCTTCTCAACAATCTTTATTAACTCTATTAACGTTATCCTACTAATCGTACTCAAACGCGGACGTGCCCGTCAACATTTAAAGTACCAACAATCTAGTAGGCGTATGTACTTCACACACAACAACCATACGTACGAAAGCAGCATATGGTTTCTCTGTTTTGATGAGATTCGAACCACTCGCTCTTCTACACCCACTATACTCCCTCATGATAGCGTCCTAGCTTTGTCTCCTATTCGGGGTTTGCCTTCCATCCTCTAAACTAGCTACCAAACACACGAAAAGCCCACCGCTCGGAAGCGATGGGCTACAGGTGCACAAACCTTATTCAACATCATATCAGAACGGCCATTATAAGTCTATATTTTTCTGAATTTTCGTGCCACAATTTGACTGTAACTACAACAGCTCGTGGAGGAGGAAGATCAGTTGAGTCACATTGCTGTAATCCCGCTAGAGGCAGCACAGTTGGAGGAAGCGAGCTTACTTCTTGCCGAATACATGAAAGATTCATATGGCAAAGTTCTCAGTCAGGCACTATGTCGAGCAAACTTGGCTGCCCTACTGGATGTGAGCTACGCTCATGCGCTTCTCGCTTACACCAATGGCGTTCCTGCAGGATTCCTTACTTACAGCTGGGCATTCTCGACTTCGAGCGGGCGGCCACTCGTGCGTATTCAGGATGTGTTCACCTCAGCAACATCCAGAAGGCAAGGTGTCGGACAAGCGCTGCTGCAGCGTTGCGCGGACATCGGGCGGGCGAACGGAGCACATCGGCTTCAGTTGGAGACGGATACAGATAATGAGGCAGCACGTCCACTTTACGAGAAAGTAGGATTTCAGTGGATCCCGCAAAAGGAAGTGTATATGCAGCCGCTGAGTGCAGCTAGTCTTAGAGAGAAAGAGGCGCGAGGATGATGAGGCAAGCCACACCGGAACGGTTGACTGCTTTTCGAAGAAAGCTGCCCGTATTGGATGAAGTCGAGGATTGGCAGTTGCTGCGTAAGTGGGCACTATCCGAAGTATACCGGGCTACGATGCCTTCAGGGGAGACGAGGATTATAAAGTGGGGCGGCGATGATATGGCGCGGGAAGCCGCTGTATACTCCTCATTGTTAGTCCCGCTCGGGATTCGTACGCCAATCGTATATGCCTTCGCCCAACATCACGACAGCGGATTGATAGTAATGGAAGATGTAGGTCTGCACAACCTTGAGCAGCAGCATGAGAGCACTTACTTTCTGGAGGCTGCTCGAGAGCTGGCACGATTCCGCACTATGGCTACAGCCCAATTAACTCGAACAAATGATGCTGTACGCTGGCTGGACTCTTACGTCTTATCGGCTGAGCATTTCATTGAGCTGTTGAATGATTTGCTCCAGGTCGAACGTTTGTGTAACAATGCCACCCTACTACGAGCGGCTGAATATGTTCCCTTGCAATTCGAGCACCTGTACCGCATCATACCGCCTACCCTAATCCACCATGATTATCATGCTAAGAATCTGGTCATCCAAGGGGATCGCATCATGCCGATTGACTGGTCGATCGCTTACATTAGTCCGCATCTGGGCGACTTGTACTGTCTCCTGATGGAAGCTCGCGGTTGGTGTGACATGCCGGAAAGGGACGTGTTGGAAGCGTATCAAGCGGAGCTTGACCTGATCTCACCCAACAAGGCCGGGTTAGACATTTCCAGCTTGCAGTGGCAGGTTCAAATAGGCGGTCTGTGTTGGCTGATCAAATCGTTACGCTGGCTCGTATATGGAGGTACAGATACGATTCCTGGCTCTGAGGAATGGATTCCGGACTTGTTGGGGGATATGGAGCAGCTGTTGAACCGAAGCATGCAGAACTAGACTCTCCACCTACAGAAAGGATTAGCGGAAAAAAGTTCCGCTAATGCTGAGATGTCCATCACTAATCTCGAATTAACGGCAACTATTTCCGCTATTATCCTGCTTCATTAACCACTCTACGATTTAACTTGATTTAACGGAAAAACCTTCCACTAATCTAGCTGGTAAATCGGCTAGTAGGACAATAACGGAAAAAATTTCCGTTATCTACCTATCCTACAACATCAGCAAATACAAGTCTTCCTCTTGGCTCCCAGCTTGCCGGCTGCCGTTACTTTGTGAATATAGTCCGTAGCGAGCGGCACCTTGCAAGCGGTGTTGCCGACATCGACGCGAACCGCACCGATGCGGTCCGCCACTTCAAGCGCCTCCTCGTGCAGTTCCACTACATAGGACCCGACACAGATGACGAACATATTCATTGTATAGCGCACTCGGTTCTTCGCAGTATGAATGGTCTCCTGCATTTGATTCATATAGCGGCGGATCTCGTCTAAGTCCAACTGATCATCGGGTGTCACGGACAAGTGGTTGGCGTATGTGCTCCAACCACAGGTGGCAATATATTCATCGTCAGATGAAATCCATTCTTTGGCCAGCTCAAGTGCAAACGGGCTTTCCGCCGCAATATTCGCCACCGTATACTCAGCCAGCCCATAGCAATAGGCGGACTTGACCCATTCTTGAAGCCGAGATTTCGTCATGGCCTGCGGATCGACGGTCAGCCCGGCCAAATACATCGCATCGTAATTACCGGTGTCGAACAGCGCTAACGCAAGCTGCTGATCCTTCTTCACCGTCTTCACCAGCTTCTTCATATCGCCGATCCTCACCCCGAATATAGGCTCCATCGCTCCATGACGAATCAAGGTCATCTTCGTCTGTTCAGTGCCCATAGCCTCCAGCTCCTGCATAACTCCTTGCACGGCTTGCTGCATGTCTCGTTGCTGTTCTTGCTGAAGCATCATCAACCAACCCGCTTCCCATCTATAATCTAACCATTGTACCATACAATGGGTCGAGGTGTGATTGGGGCGGAATTGGGAGTGGGATTGGAGTCTATTCATGAAACAATTCATATCGATTAGCCGGCTTCTTCCCAAGCCTGAGTGGAAGATGCTTCCCCTCCGTCTCCAACGAACCTTGAACTTCATGTTCAATTGCATGTACCGCTGCTGCCGCTTCCAGCTGTTCACCATGCTCGGAGAGGTCAAGCGAGAATAGCAGGACTGCTTCTCGCATAGCATGAAAGTCGATTTCGGTTGATTCCCCTTCATACAGCACATAATCCAGCCCAATCGTTGCCCCGTCCTCGACGATCTCCCAGCGGAAAGCCATTCTTGTCCGAAACTCGTGGAACACAGGCAGCTCCTGCTTCAATTCCCGCTCCTCTATGTCGGTGAACAGCTTGAGCCAACGATCCGGGCAGCGAACGCCTTGACCATACCAGTCTGGCTCATACACAAACGGTTGTTCATCGGATATAAGCACAGCATCCCCGCTGTCCAGCAGGGCCAACGCGTAGTCCAACGATTCCCTGATCGGATGAACATACTCCGCATTCTTGATCGTGGTATGGTAGCCTGGACTTGAGAATGGTCGGCGCAGCTTGACTTGTAGTTGCTAATTATTCAATTGCACCTCTTCTCTTGGGTTAGGAAACGGCCAAGCGCTTCTCCGGATGCCCTTCTTATCCGAAATAAGCGCTTGGCCGTGCATGGCTTGACCAATTCCTTATTTAAAATCGCCTTTGTTCTTCTGATACCAGTCTTGAACTTGCTTATCCACGTTATCTCCGCCAAGACGCTTCCATTCCTTACGAAGCTCGGCCATTCCATCCTGTGGCGTCATGGACTTCCCGCCGGTAATGACTTTCGTCTCAATCTGAATGGCGATTGGTGAGAATGTAGCAATCAGCTGCGTGAGCTCCGGAATATCCGGGCTGTACGGAATATCTCTACGGTATTTGTTCTTCATCGCTAGCTCAAGCGACTTCGCTTTCAGCTTGGCATACACTTGGGAGACGTCGTCTTTCGCCGCCATAGCCGGAATCATCTCCGGTTTCAAAACCGCATCGATCATAAGCGCGTACTCACCGGCATACCCGACTTCCTTGGTGAATTTGGCCTGGTCGATCGTCTGCCGAACACCGTCAGCCATCTTGAAGTGTACGTTCTCCTCTCCATTTTTCAGAGGGACCCAGCCATCTTTCAGCATCCAGTCTAGGAATTGAATGGCCGTTTTGATCTGATCTTCCTTCATCTTGCTGTTGAATACGGTGAACACACTCGGCGGAGCTTCCTGATACAAGCCGTTCTTGCCATATTTGGTGCTGACCGATTCCATCGGAACCATCTTCGCCTCCGGCACATTTTTCAACAATTCGCGATATTGGGCGTCGATCCCATAGTTGCTTAGGGAGATGCCTGCTTTACCGGTAGTCAGCAGTTGGGTAGAACGTTGGAAATTGGTGTCGGTAATATATTCCTTATCAATCAAGCCTTCGTCGAACAACGTCTTCTGGAAGGCAAGCGAATCAGTATAGCGATCGAGAAGTCTGCCGAATTGCAGCTTGCCGTCTTCCAAGTACCACTGATTCTCCTGAGTGAAAAATAATGTACGGAATATACTGCTGGCACTGGTGCTTAATGCGATCGGTACGGTATCTGCCTTGCCATTGCCGTCCGGATCTCCGTCTCTGAATTTGCGGGCGACATCAAGAAATTCGTCTGCAGTAGTTGGCATCTTCAAGCCGAGCTTATCGAGCCAGTCCTGACGAATCCACATCCCATGGTTAGCAACTGTGTCTCGTGCGAACGATACCGCGTACGTCTTACCGTTAACGTTCAGGAATGGTTTAAGCTCCGGATGCTTCTCCAGATAAGCCTTGTACGTCGTGCTGTACTTGTTGATATAATCGCCGATCGGCTGAATGGCACCTTGATTGGCCAGTTGGCTAATGTAATTCCGGTCGTATTCCCAGATTAGATCAGGCGCTTCGCCGGAAGCGATCAAGGCGTTCAGCTTGGCCTGCGCCTGGTTACGGGCAACGGGAACCCACTTGACATTCACAGGCGCCTTCTCATTGATCCACTTCGTCCACCGGTTGCTCTCATACGTGCCTTCCTCAGTCGGTACCGTTCCACGATCGAACATCGATACACTGATTTCCTTCTTAGGCCCTGCGCTCGCTGCAGTGGTTGCGCTAGGTGAACTGCTTGGTTGATTTGACGTGGATTTGCTAGTACTGCAAGCGGCAAGCAGGGTCACAGACATCGTGGTGGCGAGAACCGCTTTTCCTACATGGTTCAACTTCTTGCTCATGGTTACATCCCCCTATTAATAAATGATAGTAACAACTCAACCCTTCACGGATCCGATCAATACGCCTTTGACAAAATGTTTCTGAAGAAACGGATATACGAGCAAAATCGGTGTAACGGCAATAACGATGGCTGCTGCTTTGATCGCTTCCGGAGTCAGATGAACCCGATCTGCCGCATCGTTGCCCCCCAAGTTGTTCAACAGACTGTCATCTACCTTGCTGACCATCTGATACAGCTTCACATTGACGGTCAGTTTGGTCGTCTTGGTAATATAGAGCATTACGTTGAAGTAGCTGTTCCACCAACCTACCGCGTAGAATAATGACAATGCAGCCAAGACGGGCTTGCAGAGCGGCATGAAGATTTGCATCAGAATCCGCCAATCGCCAGCTCCGTCGATCGAGGCAGACTCTTCAATTTCTTCCGGTAAACCTTCCATGAACGTTTTCATCACGAACATGTTGTACGTACTGATCAATCCAGGCAACCATACGGCCCAGTACGAGTTCATCAGCCCCAACGTCTTGATAAGAATGAAGTTGGGGATAATGCCGGCGACGAACAACATCGTAACCGTAATCAACATCAGAAGCCCATTGCGACCGACCAATCTTTTTCTGGAGAGCGGATAGGCGGCGAGAATGGTCATGACCATGTTCAGCACCGTCCCGACAATCGTAACGATAATGGTATTGCGCATGGCCACGAATAACTGACCGTCTTTAAACAAACTACGATACGCATCGGTAGTGAACTCGACCGGCCATAAGAACACTTCACCGGATGTAATCGCTCTGGTACTGCTGAAGGATGCCGCAATCTCGTACCAGAACGGGAACAAGGTTGCTAATGAGACAACGCCAAGGAAGACATAAGCACATACCATTGCCAATCGATTCGAGCCTTTTATATTCGTCGTGTTCATCGCTTACCACAGCCCCCGTTCCCCGGATAGTCGGATCAGTCGGTTAACACCGACGACCAGAATGAGGCCGACTATGGATTGGAACAGTCCGATTGCCGTCGTGTAGCTGTAGCTCATGTTCTGCAACCCGACCCTGTACACATAAGTGCTGATCACGTCCGCCACATTCAGCACGGCATTGTTTTGCAGGACAAGTGTTTGCTCCAGTCCAACATCCATCATGTACCCCATTCTTAGAATGAGGAGAACAGCAATCGTTCCACGGATGCCGGGTAATGTGATATGCCACATTTGCCTCAGCTTGGTCGCTCCGTCCATCTTGGCCGCTTCATACAGCTGCGTATCAATCGAAGCCATTGCCGCCAAGTACAGAATCGTTCCCCAGCCCGCTTCCCTCCAGATGCCCGCCACCGTATAAGCAATCGGCCACCAGAACGAATCGGCCATGAAGTAGATCGATTCCCCGCCGGATATCTTCTTGAGGATAAGATTCACGATCCCTGTGCTGGGCGATAAGGCTGCAACAACGATTCCCCCGAGCACCGCCCATGACATGAAGTGCGGAATGTACAGCATGTTTTGCACAATACGCTTGAACCCGTTCGAACGAACTTCATTCAATAGAAGCGCAAGGACAATCGGCACAGGAAATCCGAATACGAGGCTGTACAAATTAAGCACGAGCGTGTTTCTTAATATCCTCCAGAAATCCGGGCTTGTAAAAATCATTTGAAAATGTTTGAACCCCACCCATTGACTCCCGAATACTCCGTCCGCGAACCGATAGTTTTTGAACGCAATGATTTCTCCGACCATCGGAGCGTACTTGAACAGCAGATAAAAACCGATTACAGGCAGCAGCATCAAATATAAATGTTTATCCCGCCCGATCCTTCTCCATACCGGCTGCCTGAGCATTCCAGTCGTCCCCGTATGCGTCCCGGTCCGCCCTTGTGTCTCCGGAAGCCTCCCTTTCATACCGTATCACCCTTCCCTGTGTCGTGCTGACCACGCTATCGTTAGCTTACGATTTTGATTGTAGGAGAGGGAGCTCGGGATGGAAATAGACGTGTTATGTGTTGCGTGTCAATTCTTACAAAAGCGATGTTACATTTCTTATGGCACGTGCATTTATTTGTGGTGTAACCGCTGTGAAGCCTACTGGGATGCGGATTTCTCTTCTGACGCAAGCGCCCATTCCCTGTATTCGGTCGGCGTCATGCCGGTATATTTCTTGAACGTTCGCAGGAAACTGCGCGTATTCGTGTAGCCGACACCCTCGGCAATATCGTTGACTTTGCGATTCTTGTCCGCCAGCAGTTCCTTGGAAGCGTGGATTCGGATTTCAATTAAGTAATCGATGAAGTTCTTCTCTGTATGTTCCTTGAACAGCTTGCTGATGTAAGTTGGCGTGAGCTGGAACTCCTCAGACAACCGATCCAGGGAAAATCCGCTATCCTGGTAATGATGCTGAATAAAAGCGAGCATCTTCTCGATCACCTTGTGAGATCCCCGCTGACTGCGTCGTTCTTCCACCTTATCGGCCAACTGCTCCAGCACCGTATGCACGATCCGCTCAGCGTCCTGCCAATTGTCGCAGCGGTTGATCTGTTGATGGAGATTGCCCATATTACCTTGAGCTGCATCCATGTCTATGCCGGTAGAAGCGACGGCTTGCATGGATTTCATAATCAACTCATAGGAAAGCTGGCGGATCATATCGGGGGATACCCCGCCGCCTACCGCTTCCTGAAACACACCAGCCACATAACCTTTCAGCTTGCCATATTCCGACTGCTTCAGAGCTTCGACGATCCGATCGGTCATCTTGAGCATACGGTAGTAATCCTGATTGTCCGACCCGATCAAATCTTCGACGGAAATGACGGAATGGCTGCCGAATATCATTTTGTATTGCAGCGCTTGCCGCGACTCTTCATAGGACTTGGGGATGAGCTTCATATCCCGATAACACCGGCCCACGCCGATTGTCACTTGCAGCCCGAACTGCCGCTCCATGACGTCCAGGACAGATTCGAGTACAGCCAAGGCTCGCAGATGATTTTGTTCCTCGTCTCCTTCGGCGAAGCTGAACAGAATGGCCGCACAGCCCGCTCCCAAGTCGACGGCTACACCCGCATTCTCCATATGCATCATCTCTTCCGCTACATTGCACAACGCATATGTGTATAACGTCTCGTCCTTCGGACTGAACCCGCCCGTTCTCCCGATCTCGGCTGTACAGACGACGAACATTTCCGGAAACAACCGAATACCCGTGTACTCCAGCTGAAGATGAACCGATGCATACTCCGCTCTGTAGCCTGACAGCATGTCCATAACAATACGCCATTTCAACACGGGCTTTGAATCCCGGACCTGCTTCTCCAATTGTTCGCGGTCCATATACATTTGATCGAATACCGTCTCCAGATAGCCAAGGCCTGTTGCCTTTCTTACCGATTCGTGTTCCGACTGAGCCGTCTTGACCGATCCCGATATTTTCCCGATTAATCGGTCAAGTGGCTTGAACGTACGGCGGTTCACGTAGAAGAGAACGGACAGAGCTATGATCATCATGCCAACGGCTATAACGATCATTAATTTACGAGTCGATTCCAGCGGCTGATACACTTGAGATTCGGGAATAACACTGACGATTCGCCACCCTGTATTAGGGGACACTGTATAAAACACCGATTGCTGGATCCCATCCATCTTCATCACGAATTGTCCGCTGCCACTCTGACCCATAATCCGTCCGATGTAAGGGGCATCGCTCAAATTCATATACAATTGAGATTTGTCATCATGGGTCACGATGTTCGCCTGGTCATCGATAATGAACGTATGTCCGCCTTGTCCATCCTCATACACGTGCTTGATCATCTGATATAGAACGTCTTCATTGATATTGACGGCGACGAGACCTTTGCGGTATCCCGGGCTACTAATCGATGGATAGGAACGAATTAGCGTTACGACGTCCTGTTCTTTCACGCCATCCCATACTTTATGCGTGGTCACCCACTTGGAATACCCGATCATATTTTTGTGGTCAGACAACCAACTGACGTCCGAGGCATTTTTTTTGATATACGTTTTGTCCGTCAATATATCGCCGCTAACATCGGAATACAGGAAGACCGAAGAGAACTGTTCGTTCGCTTGGATTAACGTTTTGAGCTTATTGGATAAGGCAAAAAAATTCGCATATTTCTGAGCGGCATCGTCGTAGCTGTCATACATGAAATACACATTCTCAAGCTCCTGCGACATATTCAACAAATCTTTCTCCGTCTGACGGAATACGATCTGGATCTTATCATCGATCTGTTTCAACAACGCGATATGCGTATTCTTCAAATCCTGCTCCAGGCGCCCTACCGTTCCGGTGTAAGACAACCAGAAGGTCGTTATGATGATCGTGATAAAGACCAAGCTGTAAATGAACATGACCTTCCCGGAAATACTGAATTTCATATAAGACCTCCAATAAAATAGAAAGCCAGGGCGCAATCCCTCTGTCACCAGAATACAGGGATCGACCCTCGGCTTTGTATGCGTTTGCACATTCCTTTTCTTCCAATGTAACTGATTTAATGAAAATTGACTTGGTTTTCTGATTGTTTTTTATGGGGAATTGTCCAAACAGCTGACTCCCGTCCCCACACGTTATGATACAATGATACCTACACATTGAACAGCGGAGTTGATCGTATGGCGTTTCAAGCGGATACTTCCGAATTATATCTGGATACTGTAACGAATCAACTGCTGGACGATTTCCCAGTCCATTGTCATTTCCGTGACGGTGTAATTGGTCAAGATCACAGACATTCCCATCGCGGTTACGAAATTTATGTATGCTTGCAAGGTGAGGGCAGACTGCTGGTAGGAGACCGAGTGTACACGCTTCAACCAGGTATGCTCGTGATTATGAGGCCCCATGTACTGCATTGGGCACGAGTCTCCGGAACGAAGCCTATCCATCGTTTCGTACTCTCCATAGATGAGAACTATATCCATTCATGGGTCAATACGATGYCCGCCATAGCCGATTGCCTCCACAGTCTGTTCATCCAATCCGAGTCCGCTTCCTTGCACTGGCAGCTTTCTGTGTCTAAGGTATCCTCTATCCAGCATACGCTTGTTCAGCTTGCAAGAGAAATTGCCGATAAGCCTCCCTACTATGAGTCCGCCATGATCCATCTGCTGGGCGAATTGTTCGTTCTGCTCGCTCGTGAGCAGATAACCACCCAGAACGAGTACGAATCTAACACGGGTCCCCTGCATTTGGCGGAACGGATTCTTCAATACTTTGCCGACCATTATGCTGAACCAATCGAGGTCAGCCGGCTGAATGTACAGTTTAACGTCTCCAGATCCCATATGTACGTTCATTTCAAGCAATGGACCGGTCATTCCGTGAACCGCTACTTGACGCTGTTACGAATCGATCACGCCAAGCGGCTTCTTATGGATACGCCGCTCTCCGTTACGGAGGTCGCCTCYGCTGTTGGCTTCAACGACCTCTCGCACTTCTACCACACGTTCAAGACCGAAACCCGCATGACCCCGAACGAACACCGCAAGCGACACAGGAAGATCACTACCTTGTGAACTTGTGAGTGAGCAAGTTCGTGAGCGGCATGCTGAACTGTATCACTAATCACGGGAAGTTTATCGTGTTTTTACAATACAGGCCTTCGTGATTTTGTTACATTAGGCAAAGAACAATCTTGCCATTCTGTAGAGAGAGGTAGTGGAACCAATGAAGCTGTCGCAAATCAGATTGATTACCAATGATTTTCATAAGAGTGTGGCGTTTTACAGAGACGTGATGGAGTTTTCACTAGGAACGTACGTTGAGGGGATGCAGTTCGCATCGTTTCATACCGGCGAAACTAAAATCGAAATCTTTTCCCGTCAACAAATATCCGAAGTCATCGGCGAAAGAAATCTTCCGATCGACGTGGAGTCACAATCGAAATTCTTACTCAGTTTTGAGGTGGATCAAGTCGATGAGGTTTGCATCGGTTTGAAAAATAAAGGGGTATTATTCCTTAACGAGCCTTATGATCGAAAGGACTGGAATGCTAGAGTCGCTCATTTACGAGATCCCGATGGCAATGTGATTGAGCTATACAAACATCCGCTTTAATGGACCCTACCGTAGGAGGAGTTTTATTGTGGAAATAGCAACGGATATTCCTGAGAATCACAGACTATTGGCTTTTCCATCTTGTAGCAAAATAAATTGATTTACTTCTAACTTGAGTTGTTCGATTCGTGTGAAAAACGCTAATAAAGCTCGAAGAAATGTTCAAGTATGATCCTATACGTCGCCCACCGACCTGAATGGTGCATCACCCTGCTGCGCATGTGCTCAGCCGCGATCAGCCTATGGCTTCACCCTTCAGTCGATCGTAATACAGGGCTTGTGGAGCGAAAAAACTGCAATTGTACATCATTATTTTGTATTTTCCCTGTGTTTTGGGGACAATCCTGCAAATATACATGATTTCTGCTTGAATCGATCTTAGCGGGCGAATTCTGACTAAAATTAATGTACTATTGCAGGATTCCTCATAAAACTAACTAATTCGTTAAAAATGTTGCACATTCGCAGGATTTTTACATTTACAGGATTTGTGTACGTCCATTCATAGAAGACAGCCCTACAGCGGACCTTTGAACATTTGTAATCGCTCTACTAGTCGTTCATAAGCGGCCAGCGCGGCGATCTCCGCCTTCTTCGCCTCCCGCAGCAGCTCGGCCGCCGCATTTCGCCGCTCGGTGTCTGGAATCGGCCCGAACGGCTGCATCCACGGGAACATTTCGAACAATCGGGCGAAATGGCGGTGCAACCGTTCCGCTGCAGCAATCGCGGCGTCTAGTTCATCGGCGGCGTCAATGTCGCCGGTCAGTCGCTGCTTCGCTTCGAGCAGGAATTGCCAGGCGTGATAGCGTAGCTCCTGCCAGCCGTTGGCATGCAGGCCGAGGTACCAGCCATCCATCTTGCCCTTCTCCAGCGCATGGATGACGGTATCATACGCTTCCGCCGCCGTACGCATGCCAGGCTTGGCCCAGGGGCCGTCGGGTTTCGCGAACTCCACTGCGAACTCTAACGCGTCAAGCACGATGGTCCGCTCATCCGCAGGCTCAGCTGGACGAGACCAGTAAACCCGAACCTCTCCTTCCTCCTGGGGAGTCGTATAAGTACCGTGACGTTGAATGTGTTGGCAGCTATTGCAGCGGCAAACCGTCTTGACTGGGCCTTCTGTCCGCCAATCGTTACGTCGGATCGTGCACGGTTGGCACTGACATTGCCCTAATCCGTACATGTTCCATGGAATCGCGGTTGCGGATCGACCATGCCATCCGCTTGTGTAATAACCGTCCTGATCGTACCCGACGAGCAGCGCATACTCTCCACCCGAATGCTCGACAGAACGTCCGAAGCTGGCTAGACCGGCATCAATCGCTTCGCGAGTACCGTCCCATGCCCGGTGAAGCAACTGTTGGTAAGCCTTGCCTTGCGCCCTGCCTTCGATTCCATCAATCTCTAGTCCCAGATTGGCGAACAGTTGAATCATCCGCTCCTCAGGGATCGGCAAGCATATATCGTGAACATTAACCTGTTCCTGGATCGCGAACTGAAACGCCCGCCCGGTTGCCCCCTTCATCCACGATTCTGTGCAGGGGATATTGTAATATTTCAATACGCCCATGAACGTATTGAACATGGAGATGCAGCTAGTATAATGCACATTCAAGCCTGCTAGCTGCTTCTTCCCCGCTAGCTTCTCGGCTATTACGCCGAGCATTCTAGCAGCTTCTCGTTCTGCTTCAACAGCTTGATTCAGGTCAAGCTTGGCGAGTGAGTCCGCTGTAGACTGATACAATCGAATCGCCTCCTCCAACAGACCGGAGCACGAGTCACCGACATGTTCACTCTGTTGCTCGAGATAGTGCACAACAACAGAACGGGCTTCACACCAACTAGCAACTATAGCGGCTAGCGAACGTTCCTTGGCTTGCTGTGCATCGGGAAGTGAATCGGCAGGTGAGTCGATACGCGAGTCAGATAACCAAGCCCGATATAGGACCTCCCCCACTTCCGCGAAATAGTCAGCCACATGGCGGAATGTCTGAATCACCCCTTCCCTTGCCGACATCGGCGCAAGGGACCCGACCGCATACATCTGTACTCCGGCATACCCGGCAGCCTCTGAACTACTGACCCGCCGCCTCCGGCCACCGCTCTCCACCGTCAACTCCACTCCCGAAATCGCGGTAATTGCGGCATATCCTTCCCCCTCCGCAAGCTGGCCGAATACAGGCAATCCTTCGGCCAGTGCGCCACGTATAAAGGAAGCTATTCCTACTGGATCGCTGTCTGATCTGTCCGCTTTGGCTGTGACTACGCCTGATCCTGATCCTGATCCTGATCCTGATCCGTCCACTACTCCATTTGCCCCGCCTACTTCG
Organism: Paenibacillus sp. P4_E11; assembly: GCF_056401635.1. NCBI lineage: Bacteria > Bacillati > Bacillota > Bacilli > Caryophanales > Paenibacillaceae > Paenibacillus > Paenibacillus sp. P4_E11. The sequence continues at coordinate 21,715 of NZ_JBFUIX010000016.1, forward strand.
TTCACGCCTGCCCAACGGATCAACTCCAGCCCAAACACACGAGCAAGCTCAATAGTCGATGGTTCGAGCATGTCGAACGAATCCTGCCCATCTAGCGCAGGAACCCGGAATGCAATCCCCAGTCCTCCGACGAGCGCTGCCCGGTCCGCATACCGGTTGTACGTTTGCATCGCGCCAAGTAGGCAGCCCACTGAGGACAGTGCTTCTGGCACAGCCTGATAGCCTTGCAGCACGATGACTCCCGGTACTTCCTCCCCCTCTCTAGCAACCGGGTAGCGCTCCGTGATTTCAAGCGAGCCGACCGACAAGTTCGCCCGCCAACCCGTGTGAATCCCGACTTTACCGGATAGCCCCCGGTAATTGCCCGGCAACAGGAAACGTTCTTCGCCATCAACAAGTAGGCGCATGACATCCTCCGCGATGATCCACTCGACGTAATGCCAACGCCCGACCGGGACATGCCCGGCCCCCTCTATATTGAAGATTTGGCCCGTAGCCGGGTGCCTTACATGCAGCAAATCCTCGCGCCGGTCCCAATTCAGAATGATCTTACCTTTGGCGTATACGAGACATATATTCGTACTGTCCGTCATCACAGTCGCTTCAATAGTCATAGGCGTCTTGTATTCCCGCTCCGTCCAAGCGGTATGAATACCGAACGAATCCGTGAATTGGATGCCATCGGGCGTTCGAACCGGGGTACTCGCTGGTGCTGCCATAAGCCGATCAATCGTCTGCCCCCCACTGAATACAGGAATATGGACGGGACCGGAACCCACTTCTGATTGTGCTGCATACTTATTCATAAACATTCACTCCTTCTCCAACTGGTGTAACAACCGTGCTAACGCTTCTATGCCTGCTTCTTCATGTTCCTTAAGCTGACATAACCATCGAACCGCCTCTCGAGCCGATTCACGATCCTTAAGATGGCCTCCCTGTGGAAAAGGAAACAGATGTGTCAATTGAGCCAAACAATTCGCCGCCTCATAATAATGCCCCTCCGCACGAAACAACAACGCATTCCGCTCCTTCCCCATACGGGTAGTTAATCGGCGCAAGAAACGGATCGCATGCTCTCTCGCGTCAGCAACGACGCGCAAATTGTACGCATTGCCCAGAGGATTTGCCGTTCCATCCACTATCGCCGTCTGCCACGCTTCATACCCGGCCAATCCGCCTATATAGCCTGGGAACGTCGGCTCCCCGTAAGCATGGGCGATGATCATCCGCAGTGCGCCCTGCAACGCTTCCTCCAAGGGAGGCTTCTTCGCTATCGGCCGCAGCATCATCACGAACAACCCACCAGCTCCGCCCCGCCCAAGCTGGTCGTAGGACAACGTATGCATTCCTTTGCCATCAACTCCCGTGAATTGCTGACTGTTGTCGTCGTACCCGACAAGCAGCCCGAACTCCGGCGAGCCCAAGTCCCAGGCAATAACCGGTATCCCCTCGCCAATCGCTTCTCGAGCGTGGGCAACGGCTTCGCCCAACATATACGCAGTTGGCGGCAGTCCGCCGTCCCCAACGTGCTGGAAGCGAAGCCCTAGTGGCTTGACCCCCTGCGCAAAAACCGGTTCCCAGAAATACATAAGCGGCCCAGATACATCGATTCGACCCGCCTCTAGATTCAATCGAAACGCCTGACCGGTCAAGCCTATCACATCACTCAAAACCCACTCGCTTGCACCGCGGTGAAGCAGCGATAGATGTACACAAGCTGCGAACGAGTTCAGTCTGGACGGCCACCCGTCCTTCGGCACACGCAGCGGAAGATGAACCTTCGCCTTATGCTCGGAATCCGACTCGTCGATTCGTTCACGCAAGTAATGGCGTACCCGCTCCATCTTCACCTTCTGCCGGGAGCGGGTCAGCAGCTTGTAGACGCCTCCCTCCGTCATATCGAACAAGTGAGCGATCTCTTGCGGCTTCAACTGCCCGAAGAAATGCGCTTCGAACACATCGCGTTCACGCTTGGACAAGCCTTGCATCATACTGCGCACAGCCACGAACAATTCCCGCCGCATGAGCTCCCGTTCTGGCTCAACGAAACTGCCCAGCTGCGGTTTCGAGCGCGTCATATGGTACAGGATATGGTCAAGATCATCCCAGTTCACATCCGAGGAAGCGCCACTCTCGGCCCCATCCTTCTGCCCTCTTTCTCGTCCAGCCATGATAGTAATCAGCATCTCCGGCGCCGAACGCTCCGTCTTCCTTACTTGCATGAGCGCCTGATTGCGGACAATTCGACTTAACCACGGCGCGAACCGCTCCACGTCCGTCAGTTGGGTGATATGCACGTAAGCCTGAAGCAGTGCCTCCTGTACGACGTCCTCGGCGGTCACCGGGTCCCGAACGATGCGCTTCGCAATTCCAAACGCCTTCTCCCGGTACAGCCGAACCAGCTGCTCGAACGCCTCGACTTCGCCTTGCTGAGCCCGTGCTGTGAGCTTATCTTCACCAAGTTCGTGGGGATCAAGATTCATACGTCCCTCCTTTTCTTCCGTCTATTAGGTTTGATGCTGACTTGAACTTTTTTTGGACATCGAAAGCAAATATTTATTGTTACATTACCGCCATTGCCAGCCGATAACTATTTTGCTAAAGTAAAGATATACATAATCATGATTTAAGTTACCTATTTCAAAAATAAAGGACTGACAACTTGACCAAGTCGAACGAGCAAACGAAAACGAAGCTATTCATTCCTAACCAAGAAGGCCAGCTCAGCCTTCTGCTAACTAAGGGCGGGCCTAGACCGGGAGCCGGACGGAAACGAATCGGAATCACGAAGAAAGTATCTATTACCTTGCCACAAGAAATGTGGGATGCCTTGGAACAGCGGGTCTTGGCTGAGCAATCTACCAAATCCGAAGTCATCCGAAAGATGATTGAACAGATCATGTCCAATTAATAATCCGAAAGCTAGGTGAAGTCGATGTTCGCCATCTTATCCCAACATGATCTACTGAAGGCGCTCCAGCATGTGACCAGAGCTGTCGAAGCTTCCAGTCCGCTCCCGATCCTAGCAGGCGTGTTGCTCGAAGCATATTCCGATCATCTCAGTCTAACGGCTAGCAGTACACGGATGCGAATTCAAGTCGATATTCCACTGGCAGTGAATTCCCATCAGAGGAGCCAGATAGTGGCCCAGCCAGGCCGTATTGTAATACCAGCTCGCTACATGTTGGAGATGCTCCGCAAGTTCCCTCACGGCGATGTTGTGATTGAATCCGATGAGCAGCTAATCCTGACCATCCGTTCCGACTCCACCATATACCGTTTGTGYGGGATGGAAGCTGAACAGTTTCCTGTCATGCCTCGACCCGATTCCTTCGATTGCACCATACAGCTTCCCAATCGTTTGTTGAAATCAACCGTAAGACAAGTGGCCTTCGCCGTCTCGACCTCAGAAGCTAGACCCGTCTTAACCGGGGTGCTATGCCGTGTAGATGCTGGCGCTCTTCGATTCCTGGCGACGGATGGCATCCGGCTAGCTTCTCACACCGTTGAACTCCCCACAGAGCCTGTTACTGGGTCGCCCATTCAAGTCGTCGTTCCTGGCAAGACGCTCTCCGAATTATGCAAAATGTTGGACAACGAAGATGAGGTAACCGAACTGTCGATCAGCCGTAATCAGATCCGGTTCAGCAATCCCTCCTTCCAACTGCTGTCGGTGCTTCTGGACGGAACGTTCCCTCCCACAGAGAAGCTCATACCTCAGTCGTGCTCGACCGAAATCACGGTGAGCTCTACGTCCATGTTGCAAGCGTTGGAAAGAGTTAGTCTACTGGCCGGAGAAGATCATCTTGTCAGGTTGTCCACCGTATCTGCATCCTTCTTGCGGATCAGCACCGTGTCCAGTCCCATTGGCGATGCAGTCGCTGAAGTTCCATTGCTGAGCATGAACGGAGAACCTGCAACGATTTATTTGAACAGCAAATATATGGCTGAAATTATGCGCGTGATGGAAGGCGTCGATGTACGCATCCGATTGGCCAGTAGCATGAGTCCGCTGGTCATTGTACCGGTTGGCGCCCAAGCGCCCTTGTATTTGCTTACCCTGATTCGTCATCGGGATGCACAGTCCGCTTAATTAGCTAATTCGTTCAACGGCGCTTTTTTCCTTCCACGTCCGCTTTTGATACAATACAATTAGGTATAGGTTTGTTCAAGATTAGGAGACCGATGCACGATGGCCAATAACCGCCGATTACTGACCGATCAGGATTTTCAGGAAGCGCTGGACAAGCAAGTGCTTGTCCGTGTGTTCCAGCACGATCATATTGTGGATTCCGGAGCGGTCATTACGCGCTTCGACGAGCGCACCGTTGTGATTCAAGCCGGGGTCAGCGACGTCTCCTACCATTCGAGGGAAGCTTGCGAATTTTTCGAGATGAAGCGAAAGTAGGAGCACACACAAAGAAGGAGCTTGACCGCATGGCGCGGTCGAGCTCCTTCTTTGCTACGAGAGTGGGGGCTAGAGCTATAAGCGACTCAATCGCCTTACAGCACTCCCTAACCCACTTTATTACCATGAACCAGCAATGCTACATATACAATTAATAACGTGACTGTAATGAAGCCCAACCCGATCGTTACGTACATAGTAACATCAGAACTCATAATCAATATTCCTGATAATAGTAATAATCCAATATTCTCTTTGTTGTATCTTTTTGCACCGTTCTTTATCAATCTGAAAATTACTATTGAACTAATGAATGTATAAACAATCATAGCAAAGGTTGTAATCATGTGTCCTCCTAAAATTCATCAGAGGTAGTCAGCCCGAATCCAGTAATGTTATTTCATTATAGCATGCAATTTAGCTCATCTCAGATAATAGGTTGAAATTTCTCTCCCTCCACGCGAACCTGGAACCCTGCTCCTCCATCTAATCCTTAGAATGCATTCGAAACCGCAACACGACAAGGAGGAATGCCTGTTTGCAGGAGCTAGTACCAGATATCCAGCTTGCCCGCAAAGGGGACAAGGAAGCTTTTATTAGACTGATCCGGGTGGCACAACACAGTCTCTACGGTGTGGCTCGATCAATCGTCAAGCATGACGAGGATTGCGCCGACGCCATTCAAGAAACGATTCTCAAAGCCTGGAAGGCGCTGCCTTCGCTCAAAGAAGCTGATTACTTCAAAACATGGCTGTTCCGCATTCTCATCAACGAGTGCAATCAAATATTGCGCAGAGAGAAGCGGACCGTCCCGTCGGACAATCTGCCGCTGGAAGTGACGACTGTCGACAACTACGAGAACATCGACCTGCTTGAAGCGGTCAATCGACTCGAAGAGACGCTGCGGCTCGTGGTGAAGCTGCACTATTATGAAGATATGCCGCTCAAGCAAATCGCGGAGGTGTTAGAAACGCCGGAGGGAACAATCAAGTCAAGACTTCACCGGGCTCGCTTGCTACTAGCCGAATACCTCCAAGGACCTGACGAAAGGAAGATCAGCTATGAATCCTGTTAACATAGATATAGAACTAACGAAGCTGCTGAGGAACAGTCCAGCCGAGATGCCGGAGTTAGTCCTGAGCCGGATCGATCAAACGTTGGAGCATCTGCCTGCACGGCAGCACAGCAAGAAACCGGTTCGAACGGTCCTATGGGCATCCACAGCCGCGGCTATGGTGGCAGGCTGCATCGTCGGATCGGCCTTCGTCTCTCCTAATTTTGCCATGGCTTTGCGACAGGTGCCCGGGTTGGAATCGGTGTTCCGCATCGTAGGCGATTTGGGGCTGAAGACGGCAGATGAGCGTGGCCTCGTATCGAACATTAACCAGTCGGTTACGGATCAGGGAATCACTCTGCGAATCTTGGAAACGATGTATGATGGGTCCCGGCTAACGGTCGGATATGTGCAGGAATCGCCTGGCGGCATTCAAGAGCTGGATGACGTGGAATATGCCATCAATGGGACGCCTATGCATTTTCCAGGCAGCGGCTCGGGCAGCCGGATTGACGATCACACGTATGCGGGCGTGCTGAATATAACGCCGGAGAAGGAGCTGCCTGACAAATTCCGGCTCACGGTAACCGTCCAACGCATCGGAACGACGGATGGTCGCTGGCAGTTCAGCTTCCCAGTTCGTAAGATGGCGTCCAGCAACAAAGTCGTCATTCCCATGACGACCCGAACAGCGGGCGACCTTACCCTGACGGTGAACAAAATAACGTTCACTCCGAGTGCAACCGAGCTGAATCTACAGATTAAGCAGCCGAAGCAAGTCCAGCGATTCATCGACTACGAGCTTGTGGACGACAAAGGTGCCGTGTTCGAACGCCGAGGAGGAAGTGGCGGTGGACGAACCGAAGGCGACGATGAAATCATGGACTTCAAGCAAATGTTCGGTCCGGTCCAAGACGTTCCCAAGACGGTCACGGTTCGACCTATCCTAAACACGCTTACGACCGAACCTCTGAAAGAAACTAGAGTTGCCTTGGAACAAGCACCCGATGAAAGCCACCCTCTCTTACTATCTCAAGGACCTAGCGGATCGCTGAAGATCACGCAGGTGGAGTATCGCAAAGACAAGACGTTGATCCATTACCAGACCGAAGGAGTCCAACCTTTCATGCAGAGTACGCAGCTATGGATGGAGGACGAATCCGGAAAGAAGCATATGCGGTTGGATAAGCCTACCGAGACGGTAGATCCGATCCACTACAAATTCATACGTGAATTTCCAGCCTTCCGCCCGGATCAGAAGCTCACTGTCGTAACGAGAGAGCTGCCTGTTCCGAATTATATCAAGGAATTGGAGATGACCATTCCGATAGCCCCGTAAGACGACAACGAGCTCAGCGCTCTCTTAGACATAAGAGAGCGCTGAGCTCGTTGTTTGTTTAATTAGCCATCCAGCATAGCTGCCTGGCGTTTATAGTGATCCTCAATTACAAGGCAGGCCATAGCTTCCACAACCGGAACAATTCTGGGGCATATACATGGGTCATGCCTGCCTTCAGTAACAATGACTCGCTCTTCCCCGTTCACCCCTATGGTTGATTGCGGAACGGTTATGGAGGAGGTCGGTTTAACCGCCACGCGGAACACAATGTCTTGACCTGTGCTGATTCCACCGATAATCCCACCGGAGTGATTGCTTATGAATCCAGAGGCATCCATGGCATCGTTATGTTCACTCCCGAGCATGCGGGCAGCCGCGAAACCTTCCCCGAACTCAATCCCCTTGATCGCTCCAATCGAGAGCATCGCCTTCGCCAAGTCCGCATCGAGCTTATCGAAGACAGGTTCGCCCAAGCCAGCAATCGCGCCTCTTATCCGGCATTCGACGATACCTCCGCAGCTATCCCCCTTGCTCGCGAGCGTTTCAATCATCGCTATCATCTCGTTCGCCGCTGCCGGATCGCATGCTCGGACCGCGTTACGTTCAATCTCATCCTCGTCAAAAGCAGTACATGCAATGCCGCCAATCTCTTGCGTATAAGCGACGACACTGATCCCTCGACGTTCAAGCAGCTTACGGGCCACTGCTCCAGCGGCTACTCTACCTGCCGTTTCTCTACCTGAAGCTCGACCGCTGCCACGATGATCCCGAATGCCGTATTTCTTCACATAAGTAAAGTCGGCATGTCCCGGGCGAAAAGCGAATTGGATGTCATTGTACGCCTCCGGTCTCATGTCCTTATTGTATAAGATAACGAACAACGGCGTTCCCGTTGTCTTCCCTTCATACATACCGGAGAGAATGCTTACAAGATCATATTCTTTTCTAGGTGAAGTAACCGAGGATTGCCCCGGCTTTCTTCGATCCATCTGCACTTGGATATAGGCAGGATCGAGTTCAACACCAGGCGTCACCCCATCGATAATGACACCGACCGCCTCACCATGCGACTCACCGAATGTGGTCACTCTGAACATCTCGCCGAATGAATTCCCGGCCATACGACCACCTCCTCTAGGGGACTTTTCCTTTTCTACTATCATAACGACTGCGTTGTGATAGTAGAAATTGAAATTCCCGATCCTAGCCATAGAGAGATTCTATGCCATCTAATGCGCAAAACAAAAACGAAGCAGTTCTCACCGCTTCGCCTTTCCATTCCCGCTATCATATTTGGCGCGCTTCTCCTTCAGCAGCCTGAACATCTCCAGACTGTCCTTCAGATGGTTCGCCTCATCTGGTGTGAGCTCCTCCATCTGACCGTCAATATACACTTTCGCTTTCCCGTACGGTTCATCCGATACCGGCTTCAGCTCGCCCAGGAGCAGCCAGTCCAGCGAAACATCGTAGAGTTGGGAAATTTTTTGCAGGGTATCGTTATCGGGTTGCGATTTATCATTTTCATACTTCGAAATCGTCGTAAAATTCAATCCGAGGATCTTTGCAACTTCGTGCTGCGTCATTCGTTTGCTGTTACGGGCTTTCTTCAATCGGGCGCCGAATGTCATGCCAGTCTCACCTCTGACCCCCAGTATAAAACATTTGAAATATCTTCAAAATAATGTTGAAGATTATTCTATTGTTAGGTTATAATTTGAAATATATGCTAGTATTATATGGAAATTCCTGATGGTTTCCATCAAAAAAGGAGAGCGCTCATGTTATTTATGTCTGTGAACGACCCCATGTTCAGATGGGTCCTACTCGCTGGCCTTCTGACATTTGCATTGTGCATCGTATTGGAAATTCGTATGAGACGCCAGCGCAAGCACAAGAGACAGCAGCCAGTTGAACGTAACAGACACCAAGATCCTACTAAGAGAATGTAGCAAGGTACGTCTTTACTATCCCAGTTAGGAGGACGATGCATGCGGTCAATCTTCGGTAATCAGGCCTTTGCATTCGCATGGTTGCGTAACTCGGCCCAGGACGATAGCGAGAGGCGTCAAGAGTTATTGAACTTGGAAGAAGCGATGAGGGAGGCACTTCATCAGAAGGATGTGCTCGAACTTGCATACGCATCAGGACATTGGACGGAGTGGGCCTTACCTGTTGTGAACCGGATTACATCAGTCGATATCGCCTATTCAGCGATGGACTATGATTTGGCAACGATTCCTGGTCACTACAATGCAGGGTTGGGGAATTTCTGGCTATCTCGAACTCCAGAGCTTCAGATTAGAAGTGTATTGAACGCTTTGCATGAACGGATCAGCTATGGAGCGACCGTCTTCATGGCTGACCAAGTACATGCAGATTGGAACGGAGGTGAATTGATACAACAAAGCTCGAATCCCTATGTGTTGGAGGATCAGCTGCTGGAATACTTCGGTCCTTATACGAAGGAACTTCATCTTCACATGGGCAAATGCTTCTGGTATGTTATTTACGAAGCATTCCCCTGCAAAGGGAGAAGAAACTGACGATCACTAAGGGCCGAGGAGAATACATACTACCATGACGACGATGGATACGCATGAAGAGCAACTTGATATTTATGATGAAAGTGGTGTTCATCTTGGTGTTGCCGCTCGAAGTGTTGCGCATGCCAAGGGTTACTGGCACCAGACGTTTCATTGCTGGATCTTGAAGCGTGAGCATGGCGAGGAATGGTTGCTATTTCAGAAACGGCACTCCAACAAAGATACGAATCCGAACAAATTCGACATCACATCCGCCGGACATCTGCTAGCTGGAGAAATGATAGCGGATGGTATCCGAGAGCCTCAGGAGGAGCTCGGCATCGATGTCACGATGGACGAGCTGATCCCCCTCGGTGTCGTGCGATATGAACAACAAACGGCCCATATTGTGGACCGGGAGTTGTGCCACGTGCACCTGCTGTTCTGCGATCTACCTTTCGAGGCTTACCGGCCTCAACTGGACGAAGTAGCTGGGTTGGTGCAGATCCGCTTGTCGGATGCGCTAGCTCTATTCCAGGGAAATGCGGACGAGGTGTTGGCTTCTGGAGTAGAATGGCAGGAGGACAGCGGAATACGTAGAGATGTACAGTACATGCTGCAACCAGATGACTTCGTCGCTCATGGCAGCTACTACGTATCGATGCTGGAGCAAATCTCTCAGTTGGCACAGAAGTGAAATAACGTCCTTCAATGCGCTCGGCGCTCGGTTTGGCGGATCGTACTTCAAGTTTATCGGAACCGTCGATTTGGAGTCGAATTATTCAAGAGGGAACATCATTCCGCTATCCTCCCAATTTCATTCGATTTCAACTCTGAGGAGGAACGTCATTCCGCTATGAGCTTGGTTTCCAGTCGAAATGTAGGTGAAAAGCCGAAATAGCGGAATGACGTTCTCTTCCGTCCCTCTTTTCGCACAAATTAGCATAACATAGGGGAATCTCGTTCCCATAAGCCAAGTCATCCTCTCCTGTTCCACAGAAGATCCTCTGGTACAGGCGTTTCGTTAGGCGCTTGGGGACACCCTTATGCAGGGCTCTAGGAACTTAAACTCTAATGATAAATGGACGGATTCGTAACCGAATCCGTCCATTTAGCTTCCTAACCGGATAACGTTGCCCGGAAGCTCATAGCTGCTAGCCTGCCACAACTCGCCTTGATTGTTCTGCGCAGCCAGCCGCTGATAGGCTTTCTCGGCCAACAGCTTCATCGGCTGCTCATACACCGTGATCGAGTAGTTCACCATCTCCGGAAGATAATCGATTGCGGACAATGCATTACCTTCGAGTCCCTGGTTGTGCAGATACTTGGCAGCAGCCAATCCGATCGGACCATTGCAACACAGTATCCCCGCGGGCAACACTTGCTCTTGCCGGAGCCGCTCCAACAGAAGGAACGTCTCCCGCTCAACCTCTCCTCCCCACGGGATCGTGTAGATGCGTCCTTCGCCTCCGCTCACTTCCTGGAAAGCCCGTTCCCTCATCAGCTCACTCGGAAGAGCCATCCCATGATACCCGATGAAGATGATATTCGCTTGATCGCGCGTTCGCATCTCCTCATACAGCGACACCACCGCATGATGATTATCTACGCAGACGATATCCGCGACATCGGTCTCGTACATCTGATCGAAGAACACCATATTCACGCCAACTGACCTCAACCGCTTCAGCAGAGCAAAGTCTATCTGTTCCGTCTGCGGCCAAAACACGATATTGCGGATGTTTTTCTTAACTAGCCGAAAGAACAGCTCTTCGGATTGAAGCGCACGACCTTGAAAATCCTGCTTGAATAAAACGAGGGAACCGTTCTCCTCTGCCGCTCGTTCGAAATGCTCCATAAAGGAGGAAAAAAAAGGATTGTGAACAGCGGCAACCAGGGCGATCAGATCGAGCGAGCTCTGGAATCCTCCCTTGCGTCGGGCAACTACAGTTCCCTGGCCTTGCACACTCGCAATGAGGCCTTCCTTCTTCAGTTCGTCCAATGCCTTGCGCACGGTCACGCGGCTAAGCTCGTAAGTCTCACACAGCTCATGCTCGGTCGGAAGCACGAATCCGTTCGTATACGTACCGGCTATAATATTTTTCAACAGTTGGTCTTTCAGTGTGAGATACAACGCCATCTGGCTACAACCAGCCTTTCACTCTACATGCTTCCTATTGGAACACAAATCGAAACTCAGCGCAACAGCCTCCTAACGGTTCAGGTCTAATCTGCGTCTTGGTTCTATACCTCGTCTGTGCTGCTGATATGATCCTCGGGCGACAATCTGGCGAAACGTTCGGTCGGTATGACCCCTTGCGGGTTATGCTGGAACTCGTCTACTCCGCGAACCAGATAAGCTTTGAACTGGGGAGCTTTTGACAGGTCACAGCGTACATTCGTACCGGAATAGCGGACCGTTAACCCAATTCTCCAACGATCCGAGGTATTGGCCGGAGAGCCGTGCACAATCGCATCATCGTGTAGCGACACTTGCCCGGCTTTAATAACAAGCGACTGGGCATCCGCTTCATTGAAAGTACCCTGCTCCAGCTCAAGCGTTAGCACGGAATCGCCGGATATACTCTTATGCTTGATCAGCCCCGCCTTATGGCTGCCCGGAATGACCTGCATCGCCCCATTGTCCAAACCTACATCAGTAAAAGCCAGCCAGATCGTTACCGAGTTATGAGGGTGCAGCGGCCAATAATAGGCATCCTGATGCCAAGCTACGGTGTCCTTCGTGTTCGGTGCTTTGGCAAAAAATTGTGAGCCCCACATATAGAAGTTAGGTCCGAGTATGCCTTCCACATAATCCAGAATCCGCGGATGCGTGCAAACATCGTATAACCAACGGCTGGACATATGCCACTCGCGGATGACCATCATTTTCTCGTCTCCTTGAAGATGAGCCATCAGCTCCTGCAGCTCTGCATTCAGCTTCACCATCTCGTCTTCACTGAATGCCGGCGGCAGTCCGATCAAGTAGCCTCTGTCTTTGTAGGATTGCTTTTGCTCTTGGGATAACTGGTAACGATCCATAAATAAGATCACTCCTCATAATTTGTATTATTATATAATACAAATTTATCATAAGTCATCATTTCTGTCTCGTCAATTGTTTTCAAGCAGGACAAAGAAACCTAGCCAACGATGACTAGGTTTCTTCGAATGCAGACGTAACCGCTAAGACATCCGGTACTCCCTTATTACATGCAGGAGCAGCCGATACAACCCGTATAACCCCAAATACGAACTTGCCCATAGAAACAGGCCGTTGTGCAATATCTTATGGACATCGGTCGTAAAAATAGTACCGTTAGCAATTGATTGTTCCACGACAAGTGCAATCTTCCCTGCCACAACAAAAGCACATAGTACCGCTAACACTTCCATCGCGATCTTGATTTTGAAGGAGAACCATTGCAAGCCTAGCAGAATGAACGGGAACACGATGGTGCCCGCCACGATCAGGAATGTCATGCCTATCACCTCGTTACAAGCATGGACACTTTTCCTCTCGCTAATACGGGTATGCTCCTGCGACTAGATCGGCCATTTCTCCAACCGATAGGCCATTTCCCAGAAGCTGTACTCATACTGGCTGCTGATGAGAAAATGACGCTTCATCCGCTCCCGATCGTATTCCGTGACTTGGGCAGCTATCGCATCCAGACGATCGATCTGCTCCTGCACGGTCTCCCGGAATCGCTCCGACCCATAAGTGCCAATCCATTCCCGATAGATCGGTTCATCAGGCGTCGCTCCCTTCAGCTTGTCGCCAATCTCCAGATACAGCCAGTAGCAGGGCAGCATGACGGCGACAATATCGCCTAGATGACCCGTATAAGCAGCTCGCAGCAAATGCGAAGTGTAAGCGTAGGCCGTCGGCGAGGGCTGGAAAGCCGCCTTCTCCTCCGACGTAATGTTCAGCAGGCGGGCGAATTTCTCGTGCATCGCCAGCTCCGTGTTGTATGTGCCCTGGATGTGCAGCGCCATCCGGCCTGATGTGTGCAGGTCATGCGCCTTGGCCGCGCCTAAGCCTTGCACTTGAGCGAAGACCGACAAGTAGTACGAGTCATTCAGAACGTAATAGCGAAAGCAATCGAGCGACAACGAGCCGTCGGCTATGCCTTGCACGAACGGATGAGCGAAGCTGGCTTCCCAGCTTGCATTCGCCTCTAGGCGAAGTTGTTCGGTGAATTTCATCTATGTTCTCTCCCCAATCTATGTGTATATTCGCTACCTATTCAACCAATTAACCCATTCAACCCGCTAACCGTTGTAACGAACGTCCGTTATCGACAAGAGTGGACTATGCCAACCTAGTTGAATCGCAATTGCACCAAGGACGAGCCAGTACACAACGAACCAAATATCAGCCTGTGAGAATCCAATCTTATAGTAATAGGTCCGGGCTCGAGCCGAAGTGAATCGCTTCGCTTCCATCGCCACGGCAATACGTTGGGCACGGCGGATCGCTTGGGCTAGCATCGGCACCGCGTACGCCTTCAGGGTTGCGAACGGCGCCTTCCAACTGCTGCGCGGCGGCACCCCCCGAACGATCAACGCGTGGCGCAGCGTCTGGAATTCCTCGAACATCATGGGCAGCAAGCGAAGGGCCGCCATGAAGCTGTATGCGTAACGAGCAGGCAGCCTCAGTTGCTGCATCAGCGAGTAGAACAACGCGACCGGTCTCGTCGTTAAGCCGAATAGCATGCCGATCAAGGCAAAGTGCAGGGACTTGAGCCCAATATGTAGCCCCCGATAGAAACTCTCTTCCGAGATACGGATCAGTCCCCATTCAAACCATGTCTTATCCCCTAAGCCATAGAACATCATGGAGGACATCGAAGATATGACCAGTATTATAGTCGGAAGACTGAACAACCCCAAGCGCTTCCCAGATTGACCGGTCGAGGTGACATATAGCAGCAGCGGAATGGCTGCTCCGTACAACAACACATTAATGTTGTGCTGAACGAGCACCGCAATGAAGATCGCCACCGCCGCAAGCAGCTTCAAGGAGGGATTGACCCGGTGCAGCCAGGTTTCACGATTCGTCCACTTTATGTCCATAGCTGCAGGCCTCCTTCTTGCTCGGTTAACGTGCTGGCATATTCGTCCACCAGCACATCCCGATCCAGTTGTCCTGCGCGAATCGTCCAGACTCTTGTAGAAAAGTGTGTGACGATATGCGGATCATGCGTGACCATCATAATTGTAGTACCGCCCTGACGGTGGCGTTCCAGCTTCTCCAGGATGGCGAATGTATTGCGCGCATCCTGACCGAATGTAGGTTCATCCAGCAGCAATACCCGGTGCTGCTTCACTGCGGTAGCCGCGACACTAAGACGTCGCTTCTGGCCGAGCGAGAGCTGGTACGGATGATGGTGACGGCGATGCGTAAGCTCGAACTCCTCCAGCGTCAGCTCTACTTGCTGTTCGATGATCGGCTTCGGGACATGAGCCGTCTGCAACGTATAGGCAATCTCCGCCTCGACGGAATTGGTGACGAACTGGTACTCCGGATTCTGGAACACGAGTGCCAGCTCACGAGCCGCAATGCCGGACTTGTGGGTAACGGCCTGTCCGAGCAAGCTATACGTACCTGTCGTATGAACGAGCTGGAGCATAGCGAGCAACAGTGTGCTCTTGCCCGCCCCGTTCTCGCCCACAATCGAGATCCACTCCCCTGAGTGTACGTGCGCTTCTTCCACGAATAGCTTCCTATTCTTCCCACGGTAAGCTGACCATTGATGAACGGATAATAACGGCTCAAGTGTAGGAATCTGATCTTGTCTACTCTGCATGAGCTGCCGATACCGTTCGCTACCCAAATAATCATCCCATATACCTGGCAGCCATATCCCATCCGTCGATAGCTCTCGCCTCATCTGCGCGAAGATGGTATCTCGAGCCCCGTCAGCGATGATCGTCGCATTCGCGTTGAACACAACGACTCGATCCACATAATCGGCTACTTCCTCGATCTTATGCTCGACGATTATCAGCGTCTTGCCCGCTGTCGCCGCCTTAAGTGTATCCCATACTTGCTTCGTCCCTGCTTCGTCCAGCAGAGCTGTAGGTTCGTCCACGAACCAGACATCCGGGTCAAGAGCCAGCACACATGCTATCGCGAGCCGCTGCTTCATCCCTTGCGACAACATCTGGATCGGGGTATGAATAGAATCGAGGCGCAAGCCCACTTGCGCAAGCAGCGCCTCGATTCTCCCTTTCATTTGGTCACGCGGCACTTGCAAGTTTTCCAATACGAATGCTAGTTCCTCATCGACATATGGCATACAGAACTGGGTATCCGGATCCTGGAATACGAAGCCCCACGAAACCGGGATCAGCTGACGCTCACTCTTGACAGGCATCTCTACTGAATTCGGAATAATCCCGGTCAACACTTGCAGCAGCGTAGACTTTCCGCATCCGCTCGGGCCGAGGAGCAGCACCTTCTCACCAACCTGCACCGACAGAGATAGATCATGGAACAAGAGCGACTCTCCACCGGGAAAAGCAAGCCTAAGTTTCTCGACTGCCGCTACTTCACTCATGGTCGATTAAGCAGATCGTAATCCGCTCGACTAGGGGGACGAACCAGATTCGTTACACCTGTCGCTTCCAGTGCTTTCACTAAGTAGTAGGCGAATACTCCACAGATCACGATGGAACCGGCCATTCGGCACACAAGAAGTAAGGTTACATTCCACACCGACAGATCGTCGATATAGTTATAGTACAAATCCATTAACAAGGAACCGACGGCCGCCGCGACTCCAGCCAGAGAAGCGACGCTGACGGAATACTTCCGATAACGAAAAGCGGCGAAGATGAGCTCTGCGAACAACCCTTGCAATACACCCGCCATGAACACGGAAACGCCCCATTCCGAACCGGTCACGAATTCGCCAGATGCAGCCGCAAGTTCTGCTAGCAGCGCTACACCTGGTTTGCGGATAATGAGGAAAGCGACCGTTGCCGCCATGAACCACATGGGGTAGATCAGTTGATCGAGTTGGAAGCCCAAGGGCTTTACCGCATAATACAGCGGGGACCATAATTTGTACACGATGCCGAACACGACGGCGATCACGATTGTGACGAGAATATCCGTCAACTTCAACTTCTTGGACATAAGAATACCGCTCCTTTGTAATGGGTTCATACGTGGTCATGGAGAGGGAACAAAAAAATCCACCTTCGCTAGAAGGTGGATGACTATTCGACAGCTGTTCGAATGAGTGCGTTCCACTTCCCTACGCTGGTACAAACCAGATCAGGTTCAAAGGGTCTAGGATGCGAGCATCCAGTCTCAGCCTTATTAGGCTCCCCCAGTGACACATTTATCTTAACATGCATTTTCTTTTTGTCAATTGCGTTGTACTAGTAATAAAATCTTATAAGTGCTTAGCCACGAAGCTCATCATAGCTTCCTCATGGAACGGGAGTCCTTCATGTCCATAATCGTGATAAATCTTAGTTTCTTTCACATCAGTTAACAGATGGTTATAGGCGGCAAAACAAGTAGAAGGCGGACAAATCAAGTCCTGCAGCGTAATCGCCATCAGTGTCTTCGCCTTAATCCGAGTAGCGAGGTTCATCCCATCGAAATAGCTGAGTGTGCGGTACACTTGCTCTTCCTTCTCATGCTCGGGGTCGTAACGGCGGAACCAGTCGATAATTTCTCTGTAAGGCCCGGCTCCGTGGTGGGCGACCGATCTTTGAAAATTACACAAGTAAGGGAACACCGGCATAGCTACCTTCGGACGAGAATCAAGCCCCGCTACGGCTAACGTCAATCCGCCGCCCTGGCTGTTCCCGCATACCGCAATCCGGGAAGCGTCGATCTCTTCACGCGAACATACGAAATCAATCGCACGTACGCAATCCAAGTAAGCTTGCTTGAAGTAATATTCATTCGGGTCCAGAATCCCTTTCGTCATATGCCCGCCTACACTTCCGGCACTGTAGGAAGCACGGTCCGGCGTGAGACCGGATTGACCGCGAGTATCCACAGTCAGCGAAGCATAACCCATAGCTGACCATTGCAGCAATTCATAGACTCGGCTGCGACTCCCGCTATAGCCGTGGTAACGTACGATAACCGGCATCGGCCGTTTTGCAAGCGCTTCCTTAGGCACGACATACCAGCCATGCACCTTCGTTCCGTCTGCACCATCATACACAATATCGTATCCGTCAACCGATGCGACCGGATAATCGATCCGAGTGAGCTGGGCATTTAATGGGATCGCGCTCGACTTCGCCAATTCCTGTTCCCAGAACGCATCGAAGTCCTTTTCTTTCGTCAAGCTAGGCTTGTACTCCCGTAGTTGTGCTAAGGGCATATCGACCAATGGCATACTAACAGCTCCTTATTCGTCCTTTTTTACAATTAGTGACAAGTTCTCATTCCATATGGTACTATATTCCTGATGTTTCGTAAATATTGATAAAAGGCAAACCCGTCCGAAAGGCGGGGACGCAAATCCACGGGTCTTCCGAGCCGGACGTCTGGTACAGACTTCAGGTTCTATGATAGCCGGGCTGCTCATTCGAGTCAGTCGCTGCCACCGGTAGCGGCTGTTCTTTTCAATGATGCCTGAGCGCAAGGGAGCCTTCTCGATGGATGAATTGAACCGGATCAAACATCTGACATTGTCGGTTACGAGAGAGCTCGTAGCCAACTGCCGATTCTGCGTTGAAATCGCCCTCGACCCCGATGACAAGACACCCATTCAATGCATCAAGTTTTCAGGAAACTCAACACCAATCAGCGTTAATGCTACAACTTGCCTTACTTGTAAAGAATACTTGAAGAAGCGATTGCCTGTTCCAGATGAAGGGTGGGCAAAAGTGGAAAATGACCTGTAGAAACAAACAGGTAGTACGACCCAGAATGGGTCGTTTTTTGTTAGGGTGCTTATTGATTTAGAGCGGCTTCTGTGTCAATATAAGGCTGATGAACTTACTGATACGAAGAAACAGGTGACTCCCAGCGAAAATGATGAATCAAGCCTTTTTCCGATTGTTAACCGAGCTATCCTCCCGAAAATGGATTTCCAGCATTACCGGTGCATTCGCCCAATCGAGCGTGAGCCGTCTGCTAATCCCCCGTTTCGCCAAGCTGTATGGTATTCGACTGGATGATGCAGAGAAGGCGGTGAGTGAGTATCGTTCGCTGAATGAATTTTTCACGCGGAGGCTGAAGCCAGGCTTACGGCCGATTCATGAAGCAGTCGACTCCCTGGTCAGTCCGGTCGATGCCTTGATTACCGGTATCGGACGGATCGAGTCCGGTCAACTCCTGAACGTGAAAGGGCAGGATTATACGATTGAGGAGCTGCTCAACCAGTCGCCTCGTATGGTGAACTACAAGAACGGATTCTATTATGTCCTCTACTTGAGCCCGACCGACTATCACCGGATCCATGCTCCTGTCTCGGGCCTTATATTGGAAAAAGAACATGTGCCGGGCAAGGTGTATCCTGTCAATGATTTTGGCTTAACGCAGATGAGACGCGTGCTGAGCCGCAACGAGCGACTGATCACCTACATCGAGCATGAGCACGGAGAGATCGCGGTCGTGAAGGTCGGTGCGATGAATGTGAGCAGCATCCGCTACTCGGAAGCGCTGCCTGATCGGCTCGAACGAGGCGGCGACCTTGCGTACTTCGAATTCGGCTCGACGGTCGTCTTGTTGACCGAGACCGGAATCTTGACCCCTCGAGCCGACTTGCAGGTCGGTTCTAAAGTCAAGATGGGCGAATCACTCGGTACTTTGCATGATAAGTAAGGCGGGCGGTGTGCGGATATTGAGGCTGTCGATTAACTGTTGATAGAGGCTAAGACGGCCGTTCCGAGTGAAAAAGGACCCTTAGTCATCCCCACAAAGTGAAGCTAAGCTCTGTAGTATTTCCGAGTACTTTGTGGGGGGCCCGGGTTTCAAACATCTTGTTTGAACCTCCTTGATTGTATAAGAGATTCAGCGGTGGGAGGTTCAAGCCAAAACTCGCCAGGGTCCTCTTTTTCACTCTCCACTTCCCTTGTCCACAGTTAATCGACAGCCTCATATTTCATGTTACAGCTCGCTCGGCACTGCCTTTAAAGACGAGCAGTAACATAAGTACAATCAGAAGCACAAATGCCATCGAACAAGCACAAAACGGTGCCATCCTGTACAGGGACGGCACCGTTTTGTGCTTGAAGTAGACAATTCATTACTTTCCAAGATGTGCTTCCGCTTGCCGATATACAATAGCCGCCACACGCATCCGTTCCACTCCCTCCTCAATTCGCTCTTCCGATAAGTGGGAGAATATGAAACACGCGCTAGCATATGCATTTTCGTAAAAGTAACTCCTTCCATCTCCCCATACAACTCCCGCCTGCTTACAATGTGTCTGGTATCGTTCGTAGCTGGCCTCGTCACCGCGCCAGCGGGCGAACACATGCAGACCGGCATCGGAGGGCACGACTTCGAACAGTGTGCCCAACTCACGATCGAGCAGCCGCCGGAACAGCTCGAATCGGCGACTATACACTCGGCCCATGCGGCGCATATGACGCTCGTAGCCGCCACTCCCCATGAATTGCGCTAACGCCCGCTGCTCCAGAAGGGATGCGGGGTACGGCTCATATAGCCGCAGCGCCCGAACAAACGGCTCCAGGAGCCGTTTCGGCAATACGGCGTAGCCGATACGCAGCTGCGCTTGCATCGTTCGCGAGAAGGTGCCGACATAGACGACGCGCCCGGCGCGGTCGAGCACCTTTAGCGGTTCAATCGGCCGCCCATGGTGGCGGAACTCGCTGTCATAGTCGTCTTCGACGATGACAGCGCCGCGCTCGGCGGCCCACTGCAGCAGCGCCTGCCGACGAGGCAGGCTGAGCACCGTCCCAGTCGGGAATTGCCGACTGGGCGTCACGAACGCGAGCCGGGCATCCCACGGCTCGATCACCAGCCCCTGGCCGTCCAATTGGCCAGGGACAGGCACGCCGCCGGCGGCGCGGACGGCCGAGACAATCCCGGTGTAACCGGGATTCTCGATCACGGCCGGCTCGCCAGCGTCCAGCAGCAGCTGCGCGGTCAGCGCCAGCGCTTGCATGGACCCATTGACGATGACGATCGCGTCCGCCGTCACCGTAATGCCCCGCGCCCGCTTCAAGTGGCGGGCAATTGCCTCGCGCAGAGGCAAATAGCCTTGCGTGGGGGCGGTCGCGCCCGGCGTTTCCGTCTTCTCGCGGACTTCCGCGTACAGAAGACGGCGCCATTCAGGCGCGGGGAACGGCACAGGCTCAACCTGGCCGAAATCGAACACTATGTCCCCGCTGTGGAGCTCTCGCACATGCTCCAACGGACTGCCACCCTGTTCTTCTTGCCTCAACCCAGTATCACCCGCCCGCCCCTCTCTTCGCGATGGCTGAGATAGTTGGCCAAGGCGGCTCCCCCAGTCTGACAGTCGAATGTGCATAGGATCCCCGACTTCCCCATCAGCGGCTGCTTGCCGGAACCGAATATACGTCCCGCTCCCCGGCTCCGCCTCCACATAGCCTTCAGCGGCGAGCCGCTCGTACACTTGATTGACAACGCCTCTAGACAACACATATTGACGACCGAGATCACGGCTGGACGGCAATCGGGTTCCATACTCCAATCGCCCGCTTGAGATCGCTTCCCGTAGTGCATAGTACAGCGCCGTCTGCTTGTAGCGGTGTGTCTCCAAATTCAATTCAAATGGGATATGAAATTCCATTCAATCCTCCCCTAACTTATCCGCCGCAAAAAGTGGTCCATTCAAATCCATCATAATTGGTGCTTTTTATTTGTCAATCCACTTTATAAGATAAGACAAACAAGGAGAGGGTGATCGTCGTAAGAAGAGAAGAATTTGATATGGCATCCATCGAGGAGACGGAGTCGTTCCTGCAAGAAATGAGCTTCGGGGTGTTGGGCTTGCACAATGGGGAGTATCCGTACTTGGTGCCACTAAATTTCGCCTATACCAATGGCAATATTTATGTATACGGCAGCAAAATCGGGCTTAAAATGGAGGCGCTCGGGGAAGATCTGCGTGTCAGCTTCAGTGTGGCCAAGGAATATGCAATAATCCCATCTTACTACTCGGACCCTGTATTCGCTTGCCCGGCGACAGCTTATTTCAAATCCGTTCTGATTCGGGGGAAAGCGGCGGTTGTGGTGGATTTGGCGGAAAAAGCGGAAGCCCTATCTGCTCTGATGGAGAAGCTTCAGCCAGAGGGCGGATATGACCCAATTGATCCAAACATTCCTGCTTACGCATCACGGGTAAAAGGTGTGGCCGTTGTGCGGATCACCCCCGAGCACCTATCGGCCAAGTTCAAGTTCGGTCAGAACCTGCCTGAAGCGAAAAATGAACATATCCGCAATGAGCTGCTTCAGCGGGACAAGCCGATGGATGCGGAAACCGCCGAGCTGATGGCCCGCTACTGCCCCGCACATCGTAGCAAAACCTAGCCTACTGCTGTCTAACTTCTCATCAAATCGAGGAATGTGCAGCGATATGGGGTCCAGATAGAAGACGATTCATGAACTCAAATAGTGGAAAATTCATCCGTTATTTTTATATTAAATCCCAAAAGCGAAGGCAAAAATAAAAATAAAGGAAAATTCATCCGTTATTTCAGGTAAAAAAACGATCTTCTCAGCAATAGCGGAAATTTTCTCCACTAATTTGCTATTCTCGCAATATTCGCGTACAACAAAAAGGCCAACAGGGAACTCAGTTCCCTTATTGGCCGTTCAGCCCTTCAGCCCTTCAGCCCTCCAGCCCATCGCCTCAGCTCAAGACTTATACCCCCGGCCCGTCACCAAGTGCGTGATCGCCGGAATTTCCTGCTCCAGCATAGCGAAGATGCCTTCCGGATAGACCGGCCGTTTCTTCAACTGAGATAGAGAGCGCCACACCAACTTAACCGAGGAATGCTCCTTGTGCCACAACGGTTCGGGAATATCGTTCGTAACCAGCAGCTCGCACCTGTGAATCAACGTAACCTGATGGTGCTCCTTGCCATAATATTGGAAAAAATGTTCGTTCACGACCAGCAAAGGCCCCACTACGACCTCAAGGTCATATTCCTCCATAAACTCACGGATTATGGCCTCGGATGCGGTTTCTCCGTACTCTACAGTGCCTCCGGCGAACCGATAGAACGATTCGTCCTCATCGCATTGCACGAGCACTTCTCGCTCTCCCGCTCGATCATTAGCCGAACGGCCTTGCCGGAGCATAATACCCGCCGCTCTAAGTTTCGGATTCATAATCGCATGCTCCCTTCGGACAAAAAGGACATAATCGAGGCTGTCGATTCATAGTCGATTGAGGCTATGACGGCCGTTCCAAGTGAAAAAGGACCCCTAAGTATACCCCGCAAAGTGAAGACAATGCTCTGTCGTGAATTCCTAGTACTTTGCGGGGGCCCCGTAAGTTCTAACATCTTGTTTGAACCTCCTTGGATCGGCTAAGGGGTCTAGCGGTATGGAGGTTCAAGCCAACTCGCCGGGATCCTCTTTTTCCATTTCCACTCATGTGTGCGCTATGTATCGACAGCCTCTAATCTCCTCTGTCATAATCCAACTTTTCTCTATTGTACATTACACGGGCACGGAAAGAAATTCCTGTTTGTTCTCTAATTGCTTGTATCGGTAAGTTTTCAGACTTCTATACATGAAGTGCACTCGGTGGTGACGCTCCTCCTCACAAGTGATATAATAGCGACATAAAGTCGAACTATACGATTGGAAGGATGACTTGATTCAAATGAACCCAATGGTGAAGCAGCTTAATGAAACGATTCAGAGAGAGAACACACATGTATTCGACATGCTATCAGGACTAGGCAAAGCGATTTATTTCCCCAAAGAAGGCATCTTGAGCCAATCGGCCGAAGCTAAGGTTAAGGCTAAAACCTATAACGCGACAATCGGGATTGCCCTCGAGAACGGTCAGCCGATGCACCTGAAATCCATTCAAGATACACTTAGCGCTTATTCGCCCAAAGATCTATACGAGTACGCCCCGCCTGCGGGCAAGCCAGAGCTTCGCAAAGCTTGGCGCAGCAAGATGATTACCGAGAACCCTTCCGTTCAAGGCAAAGGCTTCGGGAACCCGGTTGTCACGAACGCGCTGACACATGGACTGAGCATCATTGCCGATCTATTCGCCGATGCGGGCGATGCGGTTATATTCCCCGACAAGAACTGGGAAAATTACGAGCTGACCTTCGGCGTTCGCCGTGGAGCTGAGATCGTCAACTTCCCTCTCTATAATGAGCAGAATAAATTCAATTCCGATGCCCTGCGCGAAGCCATTCTGGCCCAACGCAATAAAGGCAAAGCGATAGTCGTACTGAACTTCCCGAACAACCCGACTGGCTATACGCCGACTCCGGCGGAAGGCAAAGAAATCGTCGCCGCCTTGCTCGCCGGTGCCGAAGCCGGCATCAACATCGTTGCCGTCACTGATGACGCCTACTTCAGCTTGTTCTTCGAAGATTCCGTCACAGAATCGCTGTTCGGCC
This sequence comes from Paenibacillus sp. P4_E11, assembly GCF_056401635.1. Lineage (NCBI taxonomy): Bacteria > Bacillati > Bacillota > Bacilli > Caryophanales > Paenibacillaceae > Paenibacillus > Paenibacillus sp. P4_E11. Next base: position 45,609 of record NZ_JBFUIX010000016.1, read on the forward strand.
AACTGGCCAACCTGCACCCGCGTATTTTGCCAGTCAAGGTGGACGGTGCTACGAAGGAAGAATACGTGTGGGGCTTCCGCGTCGGTTTCATCACATACGCTTCCGAGAGTGAGGCGCTCTTGAACGCGCTAGAGCAGAAGACGACTGGCATTATTCGTGCCACGATCTCGAGTGGCCCGCACCCCTCGCAGACGTTCGTCCTGCATGCGTTGCAATCACCGGACTTCGAAGCGCAGAAGCAAGAGAAGTTCGACATTATGAAAGGCCGCGCCAATAAAGTGAAGCAGCTGCTCGACAGTGGCAAATTCGAAGGCGCTTGGACCTACTACCCGTTCAACTCCGGCTACTTCATGTGTCTGAAGCTGACCACCGTTGACGCCGAGACGCTCCGCGTTCACTTGCTGAACCAATACGGGATCGGCACGATCGCCTTGGGTACGACCGACCTGCGTGTTGCATTCTCTTGCATCGAGGTCGAGCATCTGGAGGATCTGTTCAATCTGATCCACCAAGGTGTCAAGGATTTGGAGCAAGTCGCCGCCAAGTAAATCCCCACACAGTGTCGCGGGACCTTCCAAGAGTATTCCTATTACTTTACGGGGGTCCCGGACTCTAGCCCCACAAAGTGACGTGGGACCTTCGAAGAGTATTCCTATTACTTTGCGGGGACCCCGGAACTTACTAAAAAAAACGTCTCGCAAACCATTTTCACAATGGCTTCGAGACGTTCTTTATTTCCAGAATAGTCCTTGTTATTCCCGAGTAGTCCTTCGAAGTTCCAATTCTTTCTTCAGCGCCTTTTCAACAGAGGCAGCGAGAATATCAAATTTCTCGGAAATGGTGTACGCCAGGATTTCCCCACAATGAGAACAGTGTTGCTTCTGGAGTTCCGTCATTTTCGAGCAAGCCGTACACTTTATCATTCGGATGAATACCCCCATACTATCATGATCGCGCTCTATTCATGCATCGCCTTAATAATTATTCATCGTCAACTCCAAGTCAGTAGTTTATACCGAATATGGAGGAAGGGCAAAGAAACGAGGAGTTTATGAAAAGGGATAGCGTGGATCACGGAGGGCATGATTGGAACTTCCTAGAAGGACGCAGTGAACCGAAGGTTTTTTGGACGAGCACCCGATGATATGCAAAGCGGAGTTGCTGAGGCTCTAAAGAATAAGTATGCAAAGCGCTTTTATGGTCGCTATAATAAAGGAAATCATTAACGTAACGAATATGGAGGAGAAGCATGCGTGCGATAAGAGATGCCATCCAATCATTTCTCGCAAGAGGAATGTATTTCAGGAGGTTGCTGGGCTTCGGGATTGTTGCTCTATGCATCCCCATTCTTCTTGCCGCTTTTTTGGCATATGCGATTGTCTCCAACCATTTGGAGCGGCAGGTAAACGTGGCTAATCTCGAAATGATCGAACAAATTCAGGAGCGCGTCGACAGCGCTTTGAAATCCATATCGAAGTCATCTCGTGGGATTACGCTCGACCCAGGCGTGCAGCAATATTTGTACCAGACTGATAGACGCGATTTCGTCGAGATGATCGATCTGCTGGACAAGCTGACCGCAGCGTCAAGATCGATTGAGTTTACGAATACGGTCAATCTGTTTTTACCGGAAGAGCGCTTTGTGCTGTCCAGCGAGAAAGGGTATCAGAAATTAGACGCTTTGCGGGACAGCTACCCGTTCCTCAATGCGGTAGGATCCATGTCCAAGCCAAAGTGGATGTTGCTGAAGAAAGGCTCGAACGACGTCATTGCCTACGTGCAGCCGCTACCCATTTTTACCGACACGCCGCGAGCTTATTTGACCGTCGAGGTGGATGAAAGTTCTTTTCATTCGACCTTGCGTGCGGTGGAAAGGTTCAAATCGGGAAGCCTGATGCTGTTAGACGAAACGGGCGCAGTCATCTCCCATAATGATAAGTCTCAGCTTGGCTCCATCCTTGGAGATAGTCTGGACGGTTGGAAGAAGAAGCTGGATGCGAACGGGCAAGCAGGCTTTTTCAAGCATACAGGAGCCGGCATATACACGGTTTACGCAAAATCGAATTTGAACGGATGGATGACGGTTCTCAATGTTCCGCTTTCGGTAATGGGTTCGCCAAAAACGCAGGTTGCGCAAATGACAGCGCTCGTTTGTCTGGGTTCGCTCATCTTGGGCATGCTGCTCATCTACTTGAATTCGAGAAGACTTTATGCGCCAATCCGCAATTTGTTGAGGCAGGAAGCCGGAGCACCGTCTGTGCTGGGAGGAACGAAAATAGATGAATGGACGCTCATACGCAATCATTGGGGCAACTTGAAAGACGAGATCGGCAAATATCATGACGTATCGAGCAAACAGACGCTTTCTTTGCGTGAATCGTTTATGATGCAAATTATTTATGGGTATTACGATAACGAGCAGCCGGATCGGCTTCGGAAAATGGCTTTGCAGTATGGCATTCAAGCCGATGCATGGTGGGACGTCATCTTAGTAGAACCTGAAAACTACGAGCAGTACAACAGGTTTAAGAAGGATGACAGGCACCTCATTCTATTGGCTATATCGAGCATTTGCCAGGATATGATGAAGCAGCACAATGTAAATGGCTATTTCGTCTTCGGCCCGGATGCGGCCCGGTTGATTGTTGTCGCGCAAGTACCGATTGAGACGAAAGCGACGCAGTGCCGGACGGTCCTCAACCAGTTAGCCGAATCGGTACGGATTTCCGTAAGCACTTATTTGAAATTCGATTGCTCGATAGGAATTGGGACGATATGCGACCGGATGGAAGGAATCCGCCATTGTTATTTGGAAGCAGATGAAGCACTCGCGACGAGAGTCATGGTGGGTGGAAACCGGACGATCGCATTTGCGGATTTGCCGGCCTTACAGCACGAATTCGTCTATCCGTACGAGATCGAACAATCATTATTACAGGAACTGCAAAAAGGAAACCGGGAAAGATTCGGGCACCAGTTTGAACAGTTCGTTCAGGCCATTACGAAACGCAGCTATCCGGTTTCGGCGGTTTATGAATCATTTCACGCCTTGTTCGTGCAGATTTCGCACAAGGCACACGAGCTTTCACCCGAGCAGGCGAGGCTGCTGTCAGGAATGGAAGCGATGAAGCACATTTTATCCTGTCGGATGGCCGGAGATATGGTGCGATGGTTTGAAGAAAAGGTGTTCCCGGTTTTGCTGCCCATATTCGAGGATGCGGCGGACGACCGGGGCAAAATCATGATCGAAGCAGCCAAAGCATACGTTCTTGAACGGTTGGAGCTCGATCATTCGCTTACGTCGATGGCGGAATACGTGGGCGTCAGCCCTGCTTACTTCAGCAGGCTGTTCAACAAGCATACGGGCCATAACTTTATTCAACATGTGGCCGAGCTTAAGGTAGAACGCTCCAAGGATCTTCTACTGCACACCGATACGACGATCTCCGTAATCGCCGAGCAGGTTGGTTACAACGAACGAACGTTTCGCCGGGTTTTCAAGAAAATGACTGGTTATTCGCCGGCCAGTTTCCGCAATCAGCAATAAAGCGATGTGGAAGGCATGTATACGCACGTAATATTCCGTCCATTTGGGCGGTCATTTTTTTATCCGGACGAAGTTCCTGCAGTGTCGAAAATGTCCGGCGATGCTGAGAAAGCCTGATAGGACGCGTATTTTCGGGAGTGTCCACTGACGACAACGATTGAACCTATTCAGCCGCCCTGTTCCCGGATTAAGCTGTTTGTAGCCGGCTAACCAGAACGAAGGGAGAGAGGACAATTCGAAGCGCAGGTTCGCTAGAAACCGTTCCCGTTGCCGTCAGGCGAGATCAAACCAAGCGTCTGATGTGGAAGCGGATGAAACGGTACAAATACATCTACATGCTGGCGTTTCCGACAGCGCTGTATTTTCTCGTTTTTAAGTACGTTCCAATGTGGGGCATCTTGCTTGCTTTTCAGGAGTACAGTCCATTCCGAGGATTTTGGAACAGCGAATGGGTTGGCTTCGAGCATTTTGCCCATCTATTCGCGAGCAATCAGTTTTGGAACTTATTCCGGAATACGCTGCTCATCAATTTGTTTGGACTCGTGTTTTATTTTCCGCTGCCGATTGCGTTGTCGCTCATGCTTAACGAAGTCGGGCGAGAGTCGGTAAAGCGGGTTATTCAGTCGATCATTTATTTGCCACATTTCCTGTCGTGGGTCATCGTCGTCAGCTTTACTTATTTTTTTCTATCCGTTGATTTCGGGCTGGTTAACAAAGGGTTCGCCGCCTTGGGGTGGGACAAAATCAGCTTCATGTCGGAGCCGAACTACTTTTGGGGACTGCTGACCGCTCAAAGCATTTGGAAGGAAGTCGGCTGGGGGACGATCATCTTCTTGGCCGCGATCGCCGGGGTCGATCAGCAGCTGTATGAGGCCGCTTACGTAGACGGAGCGGGCCGTCTGCGGCGGATGTGGCATATTACGCTGCCTGCGATCCGCAGTACCGCCGTTATTCTGCTCATTCTCCGGCTTGGCCATATGCTGGACGTTGGATTTGAGCAGGTGCTGCTGATGCAAAGCCCGCTAGTGCTTCCTGTCGCCGAGGTGTTCGACACGTATGTATACAAGCGCGGGGTGCTTTCCGGTGAGCTGAGCTACAGCATAGCGGTCGGTTTGTTCAAATCGGTGGTCGGGCTGCTGCTTATCGTGTCGGCGAACCAGCTTGCCAAACGTTCCGGCGAAGAGGGACTTTACTGATCGGGAAAGGTGAAACCAATGATTGGATCAAAAACTACTGCCGTTTCGAGAGCAGCCGATGCTTTAATCTACATCCTTCTTATCGGGGGCGCACTTACGATGCTGTTTCCGTTCGTTTATATTTTGGCGGTTTCGTTCACGGATGAGAGTGTCTACGTAAGCGGGGAGCTCATGCTGCTGCCCACAAAATGGTCGCTGGATGCCTACCGGTACGTCTTGTCGACAGACAGCTTCTTTCATTCCTTTCGATCGACGGCATTCATTACGGTTGTCGGAACGGTTCTGAACCTGCTCTTTACAACGACATTCGCTTATGCGATGACCAAACAGGAGTTGCCTGGACGCCGCTTCCTGCTTCTGATGGTGTTGATCACCATGTTGTTCAGTGTGGGAATCGTGCCGAATTATTTGCTGGTCAAGGAGCTTGGGCTGATCAATTCGCTCTGGGCGCTTATTTTGCCAGGGCTGACCGGTGCGTGGAGCGTATTCGTTCTCAAATCGTTCTTTCAGAGCTTGCCCGCCAGCCTGGAGGATGCCGCCCAAATCGATGGCTGCAACGACATTCAAGTGTTCGTGCGGATTATTTTACCGCTGTCGCTGCCTGCGATCGCCGCTTTCTCGCTGTTTTTCGCAGTGGCATTATGGAATACGTATTTCAGCGGTTTGCTGTATATAAGAGATGTAACAAAATGGCCGCTTCAGGTGCTGTTGCAGCAAATCGTGCTCGAACCGAACAGCAGTATGGTCGGGGACGCTACGCAATTCGATTCGGAGGCCAAGCTGCCTCCAGAGACGATTAAAATGGCCGCCTTAATGGTCGTTATGATGCCGATTTTATTGGTGTATCCGTTTTTGCAAAAATATTTTACCAAGGGCGTTCTGCTCGGATCGGTTAAGGGCTGAAAAGGGATGCCCTTCTCATGGATCGAATGACGAATATCAAACAAAAAGGGGAGTAAAAAAAATGATACGTAGAAAGCGCATGTTGGCATTATCGATCGCAGGTTCGTTATCGCTCTCTTTGTTAGCCGGCTGCGGAGGGAAGAACAATACCCCTTCGGATATTAAAGGAAGCTCGCCGTCTCCAACTGCCGCCGCTATGAAGCAGGTGGAACCGGTCGCAATCAGCTTCACGACCCCGCTCTATAACGAGCCACCAAATTTCCAGAGCGACTATTACAAGGAGTTGGACAAACGGGCTAACGTTAAGCTGACGATCAAGGCGATTCCTTTTAATGCTTACAAAGAACAGCTGAACTTGGCGTTGTCCTCGAATGAACTGACTGATGTCGTCGTCAATCTGGAGTTGTTCGATCCCGTTACGATCGGTGCGGTACGCCAGGGGGCGTTTCACGATTTGACGCCGTACCTCGGGGATTTGAAAAAGTATCCGAATCTGGCGAAAATTCCGAAGCAGATTTGGGATAATTCCAAAATTGACGGCAAGGTATTTGCCATACCGCGTCCACGCGGACTGACCGATCAGTCGCTGCACATCCGTAAGGACTGGCTCGACAAATTGAATTTGAAGGTGCCTTCGACCGTAACGGAACTGCGCGACGTGCTGAAAGCTTTCGTCGAGAAGGATCCGGACGGCAACGGGAAGAACGACACGTACGGGCTGGCGGTGTTCGGTGCTACGCTCAATTCCGCAAGTGCGCCGCTCAGTTCCGCGTTCGGGGCCAATAAGCCGACGTTCGAGGGAGACAAGATGCTCATTCCGTGGATGACCACAGGCTACCGTGACATGCTCGAATATTTCAGGGGACTTTACGCAGATAAAATCATTACCCAAGAGTATTCCGTGCAGAAATTCGGCCAGGATACGGAAATGTTCCAGAGCGGCAAAGCCGGAGTCGTCGGCAGCTCGATCAACGGGGCTTGGGACATTTGGACGAATACGAAAAAGACGGATCCGAAGGCGGAAATTTTGACGCTGCCTCCGCTCAAAGGTCCGGGAGGAGACGGGAGCTTCCTGCCGTCGGGTTACTTGGGAGGCATCATGATTTCCTCCAAGGTGCCGAAGGATAAAGTCGAGATCTTGTTGAAATACCTGGATCAGTCCGCTTCCCAGGAGTTCGTCGATTTCGAGAGGTACGGCATCGAGGGCAAGCACCATACGAAAGAAAACGGCGTTCCGAAAGTGAACGACGAGATGTTCAAGAAGGAAATCGGCAACGCCAGCCTGATGGTCGGCTATTACGATCCTTACAACAAAGCGCTGCATGCGAAAGCGACGCCGGAGTTTAACGAAGTTCAGAAGAAAGTATCCGATCAATATGCGGCCAAAGGCGTGCCAAATCCGTTAGAAGGGCTCATCTCCGATACGAATGCGAAGCGTTCAGCAGATTTGTTCAAGGATCGTAACACGATCCTGACAAAGGTTGTCGTCGGCCAAAGCACAATGGAGGAGTGGGATGCGTACTTGAACCGTTTGAAGGCGGATCCTGACGTTCAAAAAATAATGAAAGAGTATGCCGATCAATACAAGCTGAAATTCGGGGAGAAAAAATAGCTTTGCAGGTACCAGGGAACAGTCTCACATCGCTAGACGAGGATGGCGGGACTTTTCTTTCCTGCGTATAGTAAACGTTTTCATGCAAGTGAAGAGAATCATGTAATGGAGGTAAACTTATGAAAAAAATGAAATGGTCTGCAATCGTAATGCTGATTGTTACATTCCTGATCGGCCTGATTGCTCCTACGCCGTGGTCGAATTTTCGGGTCGAAGCGTCAGGGGGCGCGAACATCGCTCCGAGCGCAACCGTAACGGCCAGTACATACGGAGCGCAGGACACGCCGGACAAAGCCACAGACGGGATTAAGGACAATAATGCGAGCAGATGGAGCTCCAAATGGTACGCAACGCCACCGGCAGGCACGCCAAAGACTCCGCAGTGGCTTCAACTGGAGTGGAATGCTCCCGTGAGCATCGATAACGTCCGGCTGTGGAGCGGCAACATGACGTCGCCCGGCTGGCAGCTCGTCGATTTCGAGATTCAATATTGGGACGACTCCAGGTGGGTGACGGCAGCTGCGGTTTCCGGCAATACTATGGACGGCAAGCTCGGGCAGTTCAACGATTTGACGTTTGCGCCCGTTCTGACGCAAAAGCTTCGTGTATATGTGACGGATGGCTGCCAATTCGATACAGTGGCGCGCATATTCGAGATCGAAGTGTACCAAAGCGGTGGACCAAGCCTGGAGACCGTACATATCAATACGAACGAACGGCACCAGACGATCGAAGGCTGGGGCGGCAATGTGTATCCGCAATTTATTCCTCTGTTCGCGGCGAACGATCCGAATTACATGAACAAGATGCTCGACGAGTTGAAAACGACGAATATACGCGTTCGCAGCTACTGGTATTTGATGGAGGAAGTGAACGACGATGGCGAATCGCAAACATTCAATTGGAGCGAGTTTCAAGCGGGAGACAAAGGCGATGTACATCAGGAACTGCTAGCCTTGCAAATGCTCTATAACCGGGGCGTGAAGCTGACGCTCGGTTCGTGGCGGTTCCCGAACTGGATGGCCGGCAAGCCGCCGGGGTACAACTGGTCTGGCGCCCAGATGACACTGCCGGCCGATATGGACGACGAATACGTGGAAAGCATGGCAGGCTATTTGCTATATGCTCGCCAGCATTACGGCGTGACGTTCGACTATATTGCGGTCGCCAACGAGCCGAACGGCGGAGGCGTTTATATCAACGGCATTACGCCAGCACGATACGCATCGCTTACGCAAAAGCTTAAACAGAAGCTGGAATCGAATGGCTATGTTGCTGAGTATTTGGCCGGCGATACGAATGCGGCGACCATATCCGCCGCGCAGTATGCGGAAAGCGTCTTGTTTGAAGACGCTTATGCGAATCCGGAAGGGCAAAGGCTTTTTAGCACTCTTTCCTATCACGCTTACGAGCGATCTGTCGCCGGGCTGCAGCGGTACGAGGAAGCGGCCCGGACTTACGGCGTCAAGCTGCATGTCGGCGAACAAGAAGACCAGATCATCGTAACGGACAAGGACAAATGGTCACGCGCGATGAATAACGCTGTAGCCATTCACGATTCGCTCACTTACAGCAGGGCGAATTTGCTGCAATATTTCGCGTATTCGGCGACGGATAGCGGAGGCTTGGTCATTTATAGCTACAGCGGTAAAACGTGGTATCCCGTCTATGACATGCTTAAGCATTTTTATGATGCGGCGCCGCCGGGCTCCGTCATGATCGGGGCTCATCCTGATGCTTCGTCGGCTTCCGATCTGTACACCGTCGCGTTCGAAAAGCCCGACAGAAGGCTGGAAATCGTCCTGATCAACTCCGTAGCCGAAACGCGCCAAGTGAAGCTTACCGGGGTCGGAAGCCGTATGTTTTCCGTGCGCAGCAGCGGCGAATTCGCACGGAACTCGCCGGGACAGGACATCGCAGGCTCTGCGGCCGGAGAGGTGACGGTTACGGTCGCACCTAACAGCATCGTTTCGCTTTCGGAGAAAGCTGGAGGGGGAACGGTCCAAGCGCTTAAACTGAGCGCGGTCTCTTCCGCTCCGTTAATCAAGGGAGATCGGGTTCAATTGTCGGTCGCAGCAAGCTATGATAATGGAACGGAAAGCAATGTGACGGACGACGTGCAGTATACAAGCAGCGACAAGGCGGTAGCGACGGTGACGCGTTACGGTTTGGTAACGGGATTAAGCGCGGGAGCGGCTGCGATATCGGCAACGTTCGGAGGAAAAACCACCGTCTACGAACTGACGGTCGAAGCTGTCGGGGGGCGGTTACTGCAGCTTAGTGGGCTTTCCTCTCCCGTTGACGTAGGCAGTGAGCAGCAACTGGCAGTAAAGGCACTCTCTTCAGACAACACATCTCGGGATGTGACGGCTTATGCCCAATTTGCGAGCAGCAGCCCACTCATAGCCGGAGTGGATGCTACGGGTAAAGTAACCGGCTTGTCGGCAGGTTCGACGGTCATTACGGCAACTTACAGCCATTTGTCTGTGGCTGTTCCTGTGACGGTGCAGAGCGGCAATTCCAGCACAGCTGCGTTATCGACGTTAACCGGCGCCGGGGATGTAAACCCGGGAAAGGAGTTTGCGGTACAGTTCGGGTTAAAGGGAGTAACAGATAGCATATACGCTCAAGACTTTATCGTCAACTTCGACCCTACTTTGTTGAAATACGTTTCCGTTCATTCTTTACGGGAAGGCATTAGTATTGTCAGAACCGTAAAGCAAGCTGAAGGCAAGCTGCGGGTCATAATAGCTAGCCAAGGGTCCTGCTGCGGGTTCACCGGCGATGGCGACATAATCGAGATCGTGTTCAATGCCAAAAACATTCAACAGACGGGTACAGCGAATATTACGGTATCGAAAGTAATGCTGGGCGATGCTCTGGGCAAAGAAAGTGAAGCGGCTTCTGCCTCGTTAGACATTCTCGTGGAACGTGTAATACCCGGGGATGTAAACCGGGACGGCAAAGTGTCCGTCGGCGATCTATCCGTTGCTTCCGTAAGCCTGGGCAAGGGTAGCAGCGATCCGGACTGGAAGCACATCAAACCGGCCGATCTGGATGGAGACGGTGTTCTCTCTCCTGCCGACCTAATCTTACTCGCGAAGCTGTTGGTGAACTGAGGGGATGATGCGACAAGCCGGCGGGATGAGATCCTGCCGGCTTTTTAGCTTGAGATTTTTTGTTATTCCCGACTATCTGATATGCGCCAGCTTCTCCGGATTTCGAACGATGTAGATGTTTTGCAGCAGTCCGTGCTTGATATGGAGAAATGTAACTCCCGTAATGATGCCTCCTTCTCGGAACACAATACCGGTCTGGCTGTTCATCGCTGCAAACTCGATGGTAGGGTCGACGCTCCCATCTAGTTTGCGGATGATACCGAATAGGAAGCGAGCCACAAGCTCCCTCGTCTCGATCGGACGAGCTGCAGCGGACACTTTACCTCCACCGTCGGACACGAGTACGGCATCTTCGGCAAGCAAAGACAGCACCGTGTCGACATCTCCCTGGGAGAGGGCAACGAGAAAGCTTTGTACCCATTCTTCTCCGACAGAGCCCGCACCGATCAATTCCTCTTCGGAGATTCCCATCTTCCCTCTGGCTCGGCTCATCAGTTTGCGGCAGTTCGTTTCGCTCTTGCCGATTAGTTCCGCAATGGCCGGATAATCGAAGCTCAGCGCCTCCCTCAGAACGAATACGACCCGTTCTGCGGGAGACAACCGTTCCAGTAGGGCAAGCATCGCATAAGAGAGCAAGTCGTTGCGGACGACTGCTTCGAAGCTATCGGTATCCGTCGTCGGAACAGGCTCCGGCAGCCAAGGGCCGAAATATTGTTCGCGGCGTTTCCTCGCCGATTTGAGCTGATCGAGACAATGATTCGTTATTATTTTGCACAGATACGCTTTCGGTTCCTCCAATCGTTCTGGGCTTATGCCCTGTATCTTAACGAACACCTCTTGTACGGCGTCCTCCGCATCAGATACCGAACCAGTTAATTGGTACGCCAGACGGAACAGCAGACCCTTATACCGTTCATACAACTCAATCATATCGTGTCTCCACCCTCTTTGGCGTCATGGCCCCTCATCCTCGTAGCATACTGGAAAATTCCCACAAGAATGTTTTGATTTTATAAGCGAGTTTACCGGTTAGGATCACATCCAGCCCCCATTTGTGCGCCCACATGACGCCACGATCCGGTCCCAAGCCTACTGTGAAGGACTCGATCACCGACTTATGTTGCGGAGCTGGACGGCCAGCCAAATCTGCACATATGATATTGCCTAGCCGCTGGGCTTGAGGTATTGCTTCCTTGCAAGTCATTCGGTCGGCCTTCCCGCTCGTCGGATCGACGATATGCGCGCAATCGCCAATACCGTATACGCCAGGCATTTCCCGGACACGATAGCATTCGTCCACGATCACCCGACCGTCCTTCGTTAGGGGCAACGCCATGCTGCGGAGAGCTGGATTCGGAACTAGACCAAGCGTCCATATCGTTAAGCCAACAGACAACGGAACGCCTTCTGCGAAAATAACCTTACCGTTGTGCTCACGTAACACATTACGCCGGTGATGGACTGTAACACCACCTTCAGCCAAGTAGTGTTCCAGCTTGCGGCCGACTTTGGCTGGCCCCTCCAGAAATAACCGCTCTTGCCTATTCAGAAGGTGGATTCGCACCGTTGCCGGATTGATTCCCATCAACGTAGCCTCAGCCCGAATGGCATAGGCCAGCTCTGCGGCCGTCTCGATACCGGTAATACCCGCACCCGCGACGGCTATAGACAACAAACGCTGCCTTTCATCCTCTGTGGCCGCTCCAGCGGCAAGTTTCAAATTCTCACGCCACTGTTCCCGAATGCGCTCCGCCGATTCCAAATCGGTCAACGCGATACCGCCCTGATCCGATTGCGGTTGCCGGAGGATGCTGCCGACCGCTATGACGAGAACGTCGTACTCCATCTGCTGATCATGTCCTGCGGCATCCTGGTACAGCAGGCGTTTATTCCGATTGTCTACATTTTGAACGGTTCCTTGCACAAAATGCGTCCCTTCCGGCAAGATCTGCTGCCAAGGGACTGTAATATTCTCTCCCCCAACAGCTGGCCGGAATAGCAATACCTTACGCAGGTGATAAGGCTGCTTATCGAGAAGGATCAGGCGAAGCTTGCGACCGTCCTGTTGTTCCTGGTACGCTTTCCGAATCGCCTTGACGGCGTGAATACCGGCGAATCCTCCGCCCACTACGGTACATGTCAACTCTTTCATTCTAACCCACTCCTTATTCGCGCATTTGCAAATATAACGAGGGGCGGTTGATTATTGTGACACGTTAAGACCGTCCACTTCCCAGCCTCACTTCGTCGATGATCGCCTTAACCCCCTCCTCGATTTGCTCAGGCCGCGCTCGTGAGATGCTGATCCGCAGAAACTTCTCGCGCGCTAGGTAATTGGACAAATAAAACCCTTTTCCGGATACAACGCTGACTTTTCTAGCGGCGAGCCGCTTCGTTAGGCGATCCAGGTTGACGGTCTGCGGCAGCTTGAATTGCACATAAATACCCGAGCGAACGTCCGATATTTCGATCAATCCCGCCTCATTAAACCGCTCTACAGCCTCATTCAGCGCGCGAATCCTTGCTGTGTACTGGCTGCATATGTTGCGCTTGTGGCGCTCGTACATGCCGTTGTTAATGTACACCTCGAGTGCAGCCTGGGATAATAGCGAGGTGTCGGAGTACTTTTTGTGTGCGTGGAACGTCTCAAGCAGCAGCTCCGGCAATACGGCTGCGCCCAATCGCAAGCCCGGGAAGATGATCTTGGAAAAGCTCTTCAAATAAACGACATGCGACGTTCTGTTGTACGCATATATGGGATCGAACCCTCGTTCCACACCCAAGTCGGCCATGTAATCGTCTTCTACGATATACACGTTATATTTGCTAGCCAAGCTGGCAATTGTTTTCCTCTCCTCCACGCTATACGAGGTTCCCAGTGGATTGTGGTATCTGGACATGATGTAAAAAAATTTAATCGTGCCGGTCTTGAACTTCTCCTCCAATTCTCGCAAATCGATCCCTTTCGCCGTACGGGCGATTCCGCTAACCGGTATGCCCTCTTTCTCGAGAAATCGCAAATAAATATCGTAGCTTGGCTGTTCGACCAAGATAACCGAGTTCCCATTCGGAAACGGCATTTTCGCCAAAATATCCAACGCCTGCTGCACACCCGAAGTCACCACAATCCGCTCCGCATTCGCAAACACCTGATCTCCTGCTAGGTGAGAAACAAGCGTATGACGAAGCTTCTCCAGCCCTTTGGAATCACCATAGGTGAACAACTGGTGTTTGTACAGATCAATCGCCTTGTTCAAGCAATGCTGGAAATCCAAATACGGAAACACGTTTACATCCGGCAGTACCGATGCGAAATCTATGATTAGATCTTCCTTGTCGTTAGGCCCTTCTCCCTGTCTTTCGACTACGTAATAGCCGCTTTGCGGGATCGAATAAACGACGTGCCGCTTTTCCAATTCTGCGTATGCATGTATGACCGTACTGATGCTGCATCCGTACAACTCCGCGGCGTTGCGAACGGAAGGCAGCTTTTGGCCTGGGCGGTATTGCCCTTCTACAATATGGCGTTCGATATCGGAAAGTATAGACAAATATTTTTTCATTTCATGCCACTCCCCCCGCCTTTCTCTACTCATTATATAAGACTTGGTCAACTGTATCGATACAGTTACAATAATTCGAACTTGTTCAGGTGATGATTTCGCTCTATCATTTCCAGTAACGGATACATGTTCGTGAACGTGATCCTGTATTCTAAATAAAGGAGGAAACCGTCATCTATCCAAAAGAACGTAAGCTTGCATACTTAGCAGCGATACTCAACTCAATCATAATCGGATTTTCGTTTTTGTTTACGAAGATAGCACTTGAACACGCCCAACCTATTGATACGCTGACGTACCGTTTTGCCATATCGTTCGCAGTCATGTCAATTCCGGTTATGTTCGGCCGAGTTAAGCTACACTACCGCGGTAAACCATTATATAAAGCGCTGCTGCTCGCAACCATGTACCCACTTGGTTTCTTCACGCTTCAATCATTTGGTTTGCAGCACGCCACCTCTTCCGAGGGAGGCATCTTGTATGCCTTCACGCCGGTCTTGACGATGCTATTAGCCGCCCTATTTTTGAAGGAAGCGACGAACGTCCTACAGAAGCTATCGATCTTCCTGTCCGTATTCGGCGTTGTATTTATCTTCTGGATGAAAGGCAGCAGTATCGATTTGTCGAACATGACAGGGATATTCCTGTTGTTCTTCTCGTGCCTGGCATTTGCAGGATACAGCGTGTTGGCCCGATCATTATTAAGAACCTTTAGCCCTGCGGAAATCAGCTATTTGATGCTAGGCATCGGCTTCGTCACTTTCCTAGTAATATCGCTTACGGATCATGCGACCGCCGGGACACTCGACCAGTTGATCGCACCACTCGCCAGCGGCACCTTTATCATGTCGATTCTCTACCTGGGTGTGATGTCTTCGCTTCTAACAGCACTGATGGCCAACTATGCCTTGTCCCAGCTAGAAGCTTCAACAACAAGCGTATTCTCCAATCTGGCGACTGTCGTCTCGATCATTGCTGGGGTGATGTTCTTCAATGAAGAAATCACGATGTATTCCCTTATCGGTTCGTTGATGATCATAATTGGGGTTATTGGAGCGACTCGATTAAGTCGAACAAAAAGCAAAGGCGCAAAAATGGAGGAATGAGTAATGAGTGAACTTAATACTTTATTTCGCAAAAGAATCGGTCTTTCGGTGAACGAATCTATTCCTTTCGAAGACTTGGATAACGTTCTGGAAAAAATGGCCAAAACTGTTCCTTTTGAAAATTTGCGTATATTAGACAATCAAACCAGCCTGATCTCCGAACAAAGCTTAGTGAACAAAATACTAGTCAATCAAGAAGGCGGACTTTGTTATGAACTCAACTCGATTCTCTATCTCTTCTTAATCGAAAATGGGTTTAACGCCGTTCTGACGCGTGCGGTTGTCTATAATAATGATACTGGGGCGTATGGAACAATTGGAAGAACTCATGTAACCATTCTTCTCACTCACGAAGGACAAACGTATGTCGTGGATACTGGATTTGGAGGGAATTTACCACTAAGGCCTGTCCCCTTAAACGGAGAAACCATAACTTCGGGTAATGGACAATTTCGCACCCAACCGGTGGATGGTGAGCTCGGAGACTATGTGATTGAAATGAAATTGAAACATAAGGATTCCGATTGGAGGATCGGATACGTCTTCGATTCCAAGAAGTCTTTAACCAGCATATCGGAATGTAATGCCGTCCAGAAAATTATCGTGGAACACCCGGAATCCTCATTTAATAAAAATCCGTTAGTCACAAGACTAACGGATGGTGGAAATCTAACCTTAACCAACACTACTTTCACACAATGGGAGGATGGCGTAGTTACCAAAGAGAACATTGACAGCGTGAGATACAAGGAGCTGTTGAATCAACATTTTGGGATGTAACGACAAGCTAAGTCCTATTCTCCACAGGACTTAGCTGTTATCATGCATATTCATATTGATCATTTGATGCTGCAAAGTCCAATTACGCTATTATCACAATATTGAATCGTAGTACCTTTTTCCATGCAAAATACGTCTGATCTGTACTACATCGCCCTTGACCACATAAAACACTAGATAGCTATGCACGGCTAAAACACGATAACCCTTCAATCGAAGCGTAGAATTTTTGATCAAAGGGCATCGAAACGGCAGTTCTCCAAGTGATGCAACCTGATCACTAATGTCATCGTATAGCTTGAATTTATCAAAAGATGATTGTTCGTTAAGATAATCGATGATCTCCTGTAAATCCCTCTTCGCGGCTGGGAAAATCAGCACCTTATATTTTCCCACGAATATTTGACCTTAACTTCCGAGACACTTCCATGAAGTCCTCTCCAACTGCGCCGTCTGCAATTTCAGCTTCAGCTTCGGACAACTTGCTATATAGTTCAATCAAGGCTTGCTGACGTTCATATTCTTCGATACTCATGACCACCATGTCACCAGTGCCATTCTTTGTTATAAATACAGGCTCCCGCTCCCTGTGGCAAAATTCGGATATTTCATTCGCGTTATTACGCAAATCTGAAATCGGGCGAATTGTAGGCATATAAGTACCCCCTCAACGATATCTTACGGGATCAATTATAGCACAATTACGAGTAAATTAACCGCCATATTAGGAGTAAACATCACCACAATAGATGATTGAGGGTAATTTCACACGCCGTATACCGCTTCCCGGCCCGGCTTCCCCCATCGGCGAATCGCACGGTCGATCAGCAGCCGGATTTTATCGTCCATCACGTTGCGGATTTCCGAGCTTCCTTTAAAGGAAATGACCAGAGATCCGTCAAGCTGCGACAAATATTGTTCGAACGCTTCCGCGATTGCAGGCCGTGTCTCCTCGTGGCAGTCTCCGATGGAAGATAGTGCTATCAGAGCATAAGAGACGTATTGGAAGCGCAAATCGTGCTCATCGGACAAAAACTCTTTGTTGCGGTCGATATAGGTAAAGCCTTGCCGCGTCTCCAATATTCGCAGCAGCTCGGGGACCGCCTCCTTGTCCGTCAGCTTGCCCAGCAGGTACACCGCCGCATATCCGCGTGCCTGATTATATTTCAAGCTCGTCAAGGGCACGAACGGATCGCGTTCCCGAACCATCTCCCGCAGCACGGGAGCCGCTTCCGGGGAATCCAGCAGCGCGAGCGCCATGGCGCTGTGCTTGCGCAGATGCTCCGAGTCGTCTCGGTCGATCCATTCCAGCAGGTGTGGCCGGATCGCCTCTCCCAGTCGCCGGGCCGACCAGATGGCCACGCCCGGCTTCGTGCCGGAGAGTCCGACCCGGATCTCCTCGACGTTTTCCTGCCATCGAATCGGACCGTTTGCTTTCTCCCCCTGGGCGAGCCTGTGCTCGAAGTACACTTCGTCGCGCTCCGACAAGCAGCCCGCTTCTCGCAGCAGCCGCGCCAGCTCCGGATACGGTACGTCCTTAAGCGGAATTTGGTTCGTGATGGCTACGGAAGCGGCGTAGGCGGCAGCTTCCCCGCATTTCTGCATATCCCGCTTCATGCGGACGCAGGAAGCCATGTCGTGGTCCACCGCGAGGCAGCGTCCCGCAGCCAGCAGTCCGTCGTAGCCTTTGGGGATAAGCGCTCCGAGCGGAATCGGCACGGTGAATTTCAATCCCCACAAGCTTGCGGCCACGGTCCAATCCCGCTGCAGCGCGCTTTCGAAGGCGACATCCTTGCTGTGGTTGTCCAGATTCGAGTAGGCCATGAACAGCGGTTCCCGGGAGTAGTCCTCCTGCAGAAATCCGGCCAGCGTAACGTTGTCTTCCCCGACGATAAACTGGCTCTCACGAACTCCGAGCTGCGGAGCGATTCGCATATAATGCTGATCCTCGTCGTAATGCGCCCTGAGATGGGTGGACAACAGAGCGGATTCCACGATTGCCGCCGACATGCTGTCCGGATTTTCCGGAAAGACGTACCCGGAATCGGTATAATAGGCGCGTACCCGCTCTCCATCCATCCCGAACAAGGCGTTCGAGAAAGGCTGCGCCTGACCGTCGAAGTCGCGGCCGCCGCGCAGCTCGCAGCCGGCCAACCGGCACACGTCCGCATTGCCCGTGCTGTCGATGACGACGCGGCTCTCTGCCGTATAGCGTCCAAGCTCCGGGGAGAAGCATTCCAAGCCGGTTACGGTCCTGCCTTCCATCCGTACGCCGACAACGGTCGTTTCGTAACGAATCGCCGCCCCGGCCATGACCGCCTCCTGCTCGAGTACATATTGCTTGCCTTCGGCATTGACGCCGAAGGAGGGGGTGTACACGCTTTTTTCCGTAGCCTGTACCTGGAAGTCGATTTCCTCGAATAAGCCCCCCCGGGTACCGAAATAGTAGCCGATCACTCCTCCGGCCGTACCGGCGCCTCCCATGCACGTATGCCGGTCGATCCCGAGCACCCGAAGACCTTGCCGCGCCGCCGCGATGACTGCGACAGCGCCCGCCGTGCCCAAGCCGACGACAATCACGTCATAGGTTTCCCGAGCAGGCCTGTCAGCCGGGACGCTCCTCTGCATATCCGTACTATTCGACTCTGGCCGCATCGCGCATTCCCTCCGCCGTTCTATAATAATCGTAGCCTTGATCGATCGCGGCCAATGGATTTGAAAGCGTTTCCGAAGGGAGCCATATCCATCGCTCACCCTGCCGATGCGGGCCGCCCGGAACGTCCGACTCGAATTCCCCCGCCACAGCCGCGATCGTCCATGGCGCCCATTGTGCTGGTCTCGCCTGCCAATATTGATGGAGCTTCTGCCTCGCTTGCAGCCAATCGTCCTCGGGAGCGACCGCCGCTTTCAGGATGACCTCGGAACGAAATCTTCCCCTGTAAACCGACATCGTTTCGTCGATCGGGTCCGGCATGGCCGCATTCCGGATATCCGAATGATGGAGATAAGCGTTTACCCGTTTGCGCTTCGGTACGACAAGACTCCCCGGAACCGTAAGACGCTGCGTCGACGTATCCACGATTCTCTCGGCGAACACCGGGCGGCATCCGGAAGCGTCATGCAGCAGCACTTCGTACCGTCCGCCCCGCTCGGAAACGCCCACAATCTCGGTCAGAAACTTGACCTTCAGCCCATATTGCTTGATGAGCAAGCACAATACGGGATGCACACCCGGCAGGTGAACCGGGCCGCTCTCCTCCATCAGATTGCGCCCGATCAGCGCTTCCCGGAACCGCTGTCCGAACTCCGTAGCCGGCAGCCCCCATCCGAAGCCCGGATTGAATGCTTCGATAAATTCCCGCCCGACCGAGGCGGTGCGCTCGACGACGATCACGTCCCGCTTCGCCTCCAGCGCGGCCACTGCCACGCCGAGGCCGGCTAACGTAGCGCCGCATACGAGCAATGAGCACTCTGTGCGATCCACCTGAACAACCTCCTCCTGTACCACTCGTTAATTGGGCCCAAACGTTCCTAACCTTACCCAAAGCCGTGCGAGCTACGCCTTCCTGTACTCCCGGGGCGGCATGCCCGCATGGCTCGCGAACACTCTGGCGAAATAGAGCGGATCTTGAAAGCCGACCTTCCGCGAAACTTCCGACACCGTCATATCGCTGCTCTGCAGAAGCTGCTTCGCCTTGTCCAGCCTGATCTTCGTAATGTACTGCGTCGGTGTGCAGCCCGCCACCTTTTTGAACATGATCGAGAAATAGCTCATGGACAATGCGGCTACTTCGGCCAGCTCCTCCCTTTCCAAAGGCTCGGCGTAATGGCTTTTAATATATTCCATGCTTTTGGTTATGGCGCGACGGACAAGGTCGCCTTCATTCCTTTGCAAGTACAGCTTGCGCACCTCGCCTACGATGTTCTGGAACATCAGTCTAGCCTGCCACTCGTAATCCACGTCCTTCTCGTGCCACAGATCGTACAGACGCTTCATATGAAGGGCAAAGCTCTCGATGTCGGCCGTTTGCGTTACCATCGGCAGCGGCAGGCTGTCTTCCTGCGGGTCGAGACAGGTGATGGAGTTTGCGTCCCACTCGATCAGCTTGTAGTCGTAATGCACGGAATAAAACTGTAGCGGCTGCTCCGACGTATACGTGAGCTGACATTTGCTGCTATGCGGAAAATAAAACACGGAACCGATAGACAGCGGATAATGGACGCCGTTAATGATCACCACCCCCGCTCCATGGGTGACAAACATGAAATTTCGCAGAGAAGTTTTCTCATACGTTACCGTACGAGTATGCTTGCCTTGAATCTGCCAAAATTTGCGGTCGCGCCACAACACGCCGATGACCCGAGGATGAAATCGCGAGAAGAAGGCATTGTCCATAAACGACCCTCCTGTTCCGTAACGTTATTATAGTTGCTACTCGATGCGGATAAAATGGAATTTAAAACTGATATATGGATTTATGTTTTATGATGCAGAGTTCAAACATTTGTCCATGTATCTATTTTTTTATCCATTTACTAGTGTTATCGCTTACATATACAGTGAAGCCATGGAAGGATAAGGGCTTTCCATACTTGTGAAACAAGAGAAAAGGAGATTGACCGACAACCTGCAAAAAAAATCAAAGGAGATCGAAATATGAAAAAGATACGGTTATGCACGATTTTATTGCTTGCGCTCTTGATGCTGCCCGCTTCATTTCCTCCGCTGCAAATGAGAGCGGTTTCTGCCGGCCCTGCGGCGCAGCTAGCTTCTCCAGACATTTTGCGCGGATTCATGACAAACGGAAAATTGACCGATAATGACTTCGAATCGATGAAAAGCTGGGGCGCGAACGGAGTACGCCTGCAAGTTTTGGTGCTAAGAGAAGCGGAAAAACTGAAGAAACCGTTGTGGGACGCTTGGCCGACCATTCTAGATATGTTGGAGCAGGAAGTCGTTCGCGCCCGAAATGCCGGGCTGAAAGTAGTGATAGACATGCATGGGCCCCCTTTGCCGAATGTCCAAGCCAATCAGCCGGAAATGTGGTCGAGCCCAGACCTTGTTACCGGTCTGAAGAAAGTATGGAAAGATATTGCACAGCGGATGGCTCCATATAGAGACTCTATCTGGGGTTATGATTTGCTGAACGAACCGCTCGATCGCACGCAGCTGCCCAATATGCCATCCCAGTGGCCGGCCATAGCTACCGAGATCATAACCGAAATTCGTACCGTCGATCCGGATACGTATATTATATTCGAGACAGGCCCGGGGTTTTATTTTACAGGCTTCCGCAATTTAACGCAGCCGCTGCCGGACCCGAAAGTCATCTACAGCGCTCATTTTTACGCGCCGAGTTATTTTACGCACCAAGGAATCCTGACGACGGACGTAAACCAGCATTATCCGGAATTGCGGCTCGGGGAGTTATGGGACAAACAACGGCTCGAGCTGGAAATGCAGGCAGCCGACGATTTTCAGGCGAAATGGAATGTTCCGATTTACGTCGGCGAATTAAGCGTCATTCGCTGGGCTCCGAAAGAAGACGCGCTGCAATGGCTGAGAAACGTGTTGGACCTTATCGAGGAACGGGGCTGGTCGTGGACGTACCATGCTTTCCGCGAGTTTAACGCGTGGAGCTTGGAGCACGATGAAACGTACTATAATTACAAAGACGCAAGCATCCCCTCGCCCCTGCCCGTAAATTATGAAACCGAACGCGCGAAAGTCGTAAAGGAGTATTTGCGCAAAAATAACACGATTAATACGACTTTGCAAGGGCCAAAATCGGTCGAGGCCGGCCGCAAGTTCGCGCTTCAATACGGTTTGCAGCAAGTGACGGGTCATGTCTACGGTCAGGACGTTGAAGTCGCTTATGACGAGCATGCATTAAAGTTTGATTCGGTCGATTCGCTGCAGAACGATTTCAAGATTACTAACGTACAGAAAAACATTCCCGGCAAAGTCCGTTTCTCCATTACAGGGAAAAGCAACCGGGATTCCGTATCGAGTGACGGAGTCGTCGCAAAAATCGAATTCAAAACGTTGGAGCCCGGCACGACTGATATCAAGGTCAACAGCGCGGTGCTGTCCGGCGGAGCCGGAGAAATGTGGCATGCGGGTTCTTCTTCCTTCCATCTCTATATCGAGGACGACGGCAACAATGCCATGGAATGGAACTTCAATCGTATAGGCGAATGGGAAGGCTGGACCGTGCAGCAGGATGCCGTCGGCGCCGTCAATATCGGAACGCTGGACTGGGCAACGAAGACGAGCGGGTTTATACAGTCGCCGGAACTTGATGATCTGCAAGCAGGGAAATTGTCCTATCTCAAAATGAATATAAAAAACAGCAGGCCGGCCAGCCACGCCAAACTGTATTTTATAACGAATTCGGACTCGGTCTGGAATGAACAAAAATCGGTAGGGATCACATTGATCCCATATAGTCAAGGGTTCGTCCAGCATACGGTAAACATGGGGGAGAACCCGCATTGGAAAGGGAAAATACGGCAGATCCGGCTAGTTCCGGAACCGTCCAACGGGACCCTTTACGTTGACTACATCCATTTGACACGCGATCGGGACGCGGATCGGGAAGCTCCGTCTGCCTTATCCGATCTTTCCGCGAAGGCGGTAACCCACAATTCCGTCCAGCTGTCGTGGACTGCACCCGGAGGAGACGGGAATACGGGGAAGGCCGCATTTTACGACATTCGTTTCGCCGCCCAGCCGATTACCGATGCCACTTGGGACAACGCGACTCATTTGACCGGCGAACCGCTGCCCGCCGCTGCCGGAACTGAACAGAATTACACGATTAACGGTTTGAGCGAACATACAACCTACTATTATGCCATTAAAGCGGTAAACGATCAGGCGAAGGTGTCCCCTCTTTCCAATGTGCTGACCGTTACGACGAACTCACGTCCGGAGATCATCAAACAATGGGAGTTCGATACGGCCGGCAGTACGGAAGGATGGACTTTGAACAGCCAACTCGGCGGCACCGTTTCTGGCGGAAGCTTGGCGCTCACATCGAGCGGTAACGATCCGTACCTGCTCTCTCCGGATAATTTGGCGATTGCCGATTCGCTTACGTACCGGAATATCCGTATCCGTTTGAAAAATGATAGTCCTTATACGAAATCGCAGTTGTTTTTTACAACGTCCGGAGATCCGTCATGGACATCCCAAAAATCAGTTACGTTTACGCTCACGGCTCAAGATGGGCAGTACAACGAATACGTCATCAATATGGGTCAAAATACGAACTGGAACGGAGTTATCCGCCGGCTCAGATTCGATCCGATTATCGGACAAGGTACGGTCCATGTCGATTGGATCCGAGTGACCCAGTAAGCTTAAGATCTATATTTGACAATCTAAGCGGCAACCATTTCTCCATGTATTCATTTTTTTCTCTATTTCACATAAGATACCGCTTACATATAATTAAAGTTACCGAAGGGTAAGGGCTTTCCTTACCTGTGAATCAGTATCCATATATAGGGGGAATGATCCGATGAATCGTACAAAAAACAAAACAAAACGAATGGTTCCATGGATGACCGTTGCCATATGTTTGGCGTTACTTCCTGCATGCTCCGGCAGCGGCTCTTCCGGCAAACCATCGGCGCCTGAACAAACCGATCCGGTCGAGCTGACCATCTTCTCCGGGGTCTCCTCCATTACCCAAGAAGAGTTTCAACGGACGATCGAGGCTCCCCTGCGCGCCAAATATCCGAACTACAAATTGAACTATCTCATCTCGGGGCCGCAGGCGAAGCTGGACAATATGGTGGTGACCGGAAGCGCGCCGGACATCGTCATCACCTCGATCGGCGGGTTATACAGCTCTGTAATCCCCTACCAACTCCAATATGATGTTACGGACCTGATCAAAAAGCATAAATACGATCTGGCGCGCATCGAGCCCTCCACGATCGATTCGTTAAGAAACGCCTCCGGCAACGGCGCCTTGTACGGACTTCCGAAATATACGAGCACTGTTGTGCTGTTTTACAATAAGGACATTTTCGACAAGTTCGGGGTCGCTTATCCGAAAAACGGGATGACTTGGGACGAGACGTCCAAGCTTGCCGCGCAGATGACGCGGACGGTCGACGGCGTCAATTATCGCGGCATGTCTTTTTTCTCCAGCAACATGATCGGGGATAACCAGCTTTCTTTGTCGCCGATCGATGCGAAGAGCGATAAAGCCTCCGTCAATAGTGTGGATTACCAGAAGTTGTTTCAGACGTACAAAAGCTTTTACGATATCGTGGGCAACAAACCGGCAGCAGCTTTTAATGGGGACAACGAGTTGAACTCTTTCTACAAAGACAAAAACATTGCAATGGTCATAGCCCCGTTGTCCGGGTACGGACGATTCGAGAACGACAAGGAGCTCAACTGGGACATGGTCGCCGCTCCTACCTTCCCCGACAAGCCCGGCGTCGGCTATCAAGCGAATACGATCTACTACTTCATAAGCAACACGAACAAAAAAGCGGAGCAGGCTTTTCTCGCCGTCACGCAGCTGCTGACAGACGAGGTTCAACTGATGAGCAACAAAGAAGGTAGGGCAACTATTCTGGTCAGTGAAGCGATACGCGCCACATTAGGGGAAGAGAGCAAGTCCAAAAACAAAAATTTCAAAGCTCTGTTCTACAACAAGTTCGCCACGACGCCGACTCCGAACACGAAGCTGGCCCCGCTCGTCAACGCC
This sequence comes from Paenibacillus sp. P4_E11, assembly GCF_056401635.1. Taxonomy (NCBI): domain Bacteria; kingdom Bacillati; phylum Bacillota; class Bacilli; order Caryophanales; family Paenibacillaceae; genus Paenibacillus; species Paenibacillus sp. P4_E11. Next base: position 70,167 of record NZ_JBFUIX010000016.1, read on the forward strand.
GGATCGATCTTGGACAAAGAATTCGGCGAGATGATCAAGAGCGGAACCGATGTGAATACGATGCTCCGGCAGGCCGAAGACAAAATCAACAAGGCGATTGGCGAAGCCATGAGCAAGTAAGCATGACTAAGTAACGTCCGTGAATCGAGATTCGCGGGCGTTTTGCTGTCTGCTCCGGTTGAACGGGACAGTCGAGACGATGAACAATCAGCGAAGTTATACTGAATCGTTAATAAAAAGGAGCACGAATGCCCCTTCACAGTCTTTCCCGCTATACTGTTACCGGCAATACTTTTCTCTCAAAGCCAGCGTATACTTGACGGATTGCTCCACGCCTCTCTCTTGATCTGCAATCATTTGCTCCAATAGTTCTTCCGGTGGATAATAATAATCGAGCGGTTTGATGACGGACAAGTCATAAGGCGGCTGCCCGACTTTAAACGCGCCTTCACCGACTTCGAATACTCCTCCGGCTCCCCGTTCTCTTTTGAAAGCAGTAGCGTATGGGAAACACATTTCCACGTTAATCCGGGTCAGGGTCGACTGCTCGACAAGAATTTTGAAAATTTGCTCCAAGTCGATGTTGCCGGTCCCGACAGGAACGCCGCATACCCGGTAATCGTCACCGTCATGAACGATGATGTGATCTTTGAAATGGGTGGTGAATGCATACGGCGCCAATTTTTTGACAGCTTCGACCGGATCTTCCCATGCCATCATGCTGTTTCCTACATCGCAATGCGCGCGTACCCAAGGGCTGCCAACTTCCTCGATGATACGGATAACCTCGCTTGTCAGCTCTTCCTCATGGTTTTCCACAGCCAGCTTTATTCTGTACTTCTGTAGCAGCGGCACGATTTGCTTAATGTTTCCGGGTGCAGCAAGCAGCCTGTTGGGGTCGTATGTCCCCATGCAAGTGTATGTCCGGATAACATCCGCCCCGATCTGGTGGGCGACATCGATCACTTGTGCCAAATGCGACGGGTCGGTACCGTTCGTATCGATTTCGGCAAAAAATCCGTATTTCTGAATTTCGGCCTTTACCCTTTTCAAATATTCGGGTTCGAACGATTCGAGTGTCCCCCATCCCGGCAGTTCGGGCCACTTCACAATATTGATCATGACCCCGTCCAAGCCCAGTTCGGCCGTCTTTCTGATGAACTGAAAAATATCTATTCTTCCTGTAATAAACTGCAGATGATAGCTCTCTGTTTCCAAACCGATTTTCATGCACACTCTCCTATCAGTCTGTCTGCCAGATCAACCGTCCGCCCTCCGCCACGATGTCTCCGACGGAACGGATCACGTGATCGGCACCCTCCAGCTCGGACCATCCGCTGACGCCGGATAGAACGCCAATGGCAAGAGCGGCCGAACCGTTTCTGGCAAACTGTATATCCGTCACGGTATCACCCGCTACGGCCACTTCTCCCGCACTCATATCGCAGGCCTCGCAAAAAGCGTGAATCATACTTGGACTCGGTTTCTTTTCGTAGCAGTCCGAAGTGCCGATAAAGTCGAAATAGGCTGATACACCCTCATGCTCCAGAAAAAAATTCGTCGATTCAAGATCGTCCGCCGTTGCAATGCCGATTTTAAGTCCGTGGCTGCGAAGCTGCCCGAGCAACTGATGCAAATCCGCGGTCGGCTTTAAATTGTGCCGATTCGATTGGGTCAGCCGGTAAAGCTCTTCAGTCAGCCAACCCTGCAAATGCTCCAGTTTATCCAGATTCACCTGTCTCTCTCTGAGCACTCGAACGAACGCTTCCGATAGATCCTGTGTGGTACCGCTGGCGAGAATCCCTTTCGGATCGACTTGATTCCCGTGCAAACCGATGGCGCCGAACAAGCTTTCTTTGGCCGAAGGATCTTCTTGCAAGCCGAAGTCCGCCAGCACACGATCGGCCATTTGCGTCGCCACCGGTACCCAGCCGGAATAAAAGTCGATTAAAGTGCCGTCTTTATCGAACAGAATACCTTTGATCGTTTTCAATGTAGGTTCACCCAGTCTATTGTTGGTTGTTTATCCGCACTCCGTAGTGTCCTCGTCCGCTATGATCCAATCGATGTTTTCAAGGTAAGGCTTCCACGATGGCGGCGCAGCCTGATCGCAAACGATCGCGTGTATGTGATCCAGCTGTGAAAATTTGCATAACGCTTCTATGCCGATTTTGGAATGATCCGCTAGAATGATCGTCTCTTTTGCGACCTGAATCATTTTGGAGGAAATCGAATAATCTTCCAGGCTGTACTCCGTAACGCCTGAAAGCGAAATGCCTCCAGGAGAAATGAACGCTTTGTTCACGCTGAACAGATCCATCATTTTCTCGCATACCGAACCTCTTGCCGAATATTGCTCCGCATCCAATTCTCCCCCCAGCAGAATCACCCTTCCATGGAACAAGCCTTGGTTTACGGAATCCATTAAGGCGTGGGCCGCAGGCACCGAATTGGTCAGAATGGTTACTTTATTCACTCCGCGTATGCAATGGGCCATTTCTAGGATTGTGGTTCCTACGCCCATCACGATCGTATCTCCGTCTTTTACCAGCTGCGCGGCTCTTATAGCCACTTTCTTCTTTTCTTCCAGGCGAACCTGTCTTCGCTGAACGAACGGGGGCTCCCCCAGCTGAAAATTGATTTTGACGGCTCCTCCGTGCACACGCTTGAGCAATCCTTCCTTCTCCATCACATCGAGGTCCCGCCGGACGGTTTCCATCGATACGTCAAGCAGGCGGGCCAACTCAGCCGCGTTCACCTTCCCGTAAGCTTGCAGCCGATCAAGAATTGCGGTTTTTCGTTCAACGGACAATACGGACATTGTGCTCTCCCTCTATTCCAATAAAGTACAAGCTTCTTCCGGAATTCGCACGCTAATGAACAATCCTTCGTCCAAAGCGCCTTTGTGCGGAACATTCAGTTCGTCGATCGTTAGAGTCACATCCTGAGACTGAACCTGGTAACGGCGCACATTGCCGCGAACGGTCGTGCTCTGAATGACCCCTTCCAGCCATAATCCGCGGTTCCGCAGTTCGGACTGCGCTTCTCCGTTCGGATAAAGCTCCATCACTTCCGGACGGACCGCATACGTTCCGGGCTTCACCGAATGTCCCGTCAACCGGAACAGTTCCCTATCTGTCCATACATTATAGCTGCCGATGAAACGGGCTACAAATTCGTTCTTCGGAGAGGCGTAAATTTGCTCCGGTTTGCCTTGCTGGACGATCTCGCCGCCATTCATTACAAAAATGCGGTCCGAGATCGTCATCGCTTCCTCTTGGTCATGTGTAACGAAAATCATCGTCATCTTCAAATCCCGCTGAATGCTGCGAAGGTCGCTTTGCAAGCTTTTTCTGATTTTGGCATCCAGCGCGCTTAACGGTTCGTCCAGAAGAAGGATGTCCGGTTCGGTGACAAGCGCTCTGGCGAGGGCGACGCGCTGCTGCTGGCCGCCGGAAAGCTGGTGCGGATAAGCCGACTCTTTGCCGGACAAGTGCACCAGTTCGACCGCTTGCTTCACCTTAGAGGCAATCTGTTCGCGCGCTAGCTTTTGCATTTTCAGCCCGAAGGCGATGTTGTCGAAGACCGTCATATTCGGAAACAGGGCGTAGGATTGAAATACCATGCCCACATTCCGGCGCTGCGGAGGCAGCTGGGAAATATCTTTCTCGTTTACGCGAATCGTCCCGCCGTCCAGTGTTTCGAGTCCGGCTATGCAGCGCAGCAGCGTGCTTTTGCCGCAGCCGCTCGGCCCGAGCAGGGTGACGAGCTCCCCTTTTTCGACGCTCAGGGATACCTGCTGCAGAACAGCGGTTTTCGCGAATCGCTTCAACGCCTGATCGATTTGTACGTAGCTCATGCCTCATTCTCCTTGATTTCTACTTTGTTCCGGAAACGTGTGCCCAGCCTCAGCATCAGCCAGGAAATGAACAACACGATCAGGAAGTATGCTATCACGATGGCACTCGATATATGGCCGTTTTCATTCAACCGCCGCATCAAATAAATTTGAATCGTTTCATAATGCCCGCCAATGAGAAAATTGGCCATCACAAACTCGCCGATCAAGATCGAAAACGATAACAGGGCCGAAATCATAATTCCGTTTGCGATGTTTGGCGCAATGACAAGCAAAAATGCCTTGATTTTGCTTGCCCCGAGTATTTCGGCCGCTTCCATAAGCTTTCTCGCGTCAATGGAGCGCAGGCTGTTTCGGATGCCTTGATACATATAAGGAATAACGAGCACGTAATACGCGCCTACCAGAATCCAGATCGTCCCCGACAACACGATGGGGCCGCTCGAGTACACTTTGATCAATCCAACGGCGGCTACTACGCCCGGAACGGCGAAAGGAATCATCGTAATGATTTGAAGCAAACGCTCAAGCTTCGGCACATACATGAAAACGACGAATACGGTCAGCGACATGGTCGTCACGCTCGCGGCAAGGGCGATGAGCGATACCGTCATCGTTCGCCCGACGGCCGACAGGAAGCGCGAATCCGTAAACAGATCCTTGTACCAGTCAAGCGTATAGGAGACCGGGAGAACCGTATGGCTCCAATCTTTAGCGATCGAGTACATGAACGTAGCCGCTAAAGGCAGCACAAGATAAACGATCGTAGCGAAAACGACAAGATACGAAATCCATTTTTTGTTCATGGCAAATCTCTCCTGAACCGCCGCATCAGGCGTTCGTTACACCACATGGCCCCGACCATCAGCAGTCCCAAAATGACGGCCAGCGCGCTTCCGAGCTGCGGCTGGGCGGCTACGTCTCCGGCTACCAAGGCGCCGATGCGGATCGTCAACAAGTTGTAGTTGCTTCCGACGAGTGCATAAGCCGTTGCGTAAGTTCCCATCGCGTTAGCGATCAAGATGCTGAATGTTCCGGCCACGCTTGGCAATAGTACAGGTATTCCGACATACCGCCAAAATTGAAACGACGACGCCCCGAGCAAAGCGGCGGATTCGCGCCAGTTCTTATGAATGCCCGAGTAGGCCGGGTAGAGCAGCAAAATGGCCAAAGGAATTTGGAAGTAAACGTAAACGGCCACAAGACCGCTCCAGCTGTACAAGTTGAACGACTCCGACACATTCCATCCCCATTCTTTGAACAGAAGTGTAAAAAGTCCGCTGTTACCAAGTAAAATAATATAGGCAAACGCAAGCGGCACACCGGAAAAGTTGGAAGTCAGATTGGAAAACGTAATCATGAACGTTTGAATCTTTTGGGGCATTCGCGTAATGGAATACGACGCCGCCAGAGCGATGACCATACCGATGACACTGGAATATAACGAAATGAGCAAGCTGTTGACTATGCCTTTTGAATAATAAGGACTGGTCAAAGCGGTTATATACTGCTCGAACGTATAGGTCCTGCCGTCGTCGGCAAGGAAGCTGTCATGGATCATGGCAATCAACGGCAGCATCAAAAATCCGGCGACGAGCAGGGCAAACGGAAGCAGCGTAACGACGACAAACAGCGTTACCTTGCGATTCATTCGGATTTATCCTTTCATAAAGCCATGTAAGCTAGTTGATGTGAATCAACACTTGTTCCTGCCACAGCTTCGGCAATTTTTTGGATGTCTCTCCCCAAGCGTTGTAGTCCTTGATCGGCCTTGCATTTTTGTACTGCTCAGCAGGAATCAGCTTCTTGGCGACATCCTCCGGCAACTTCACGTTTTCCCGGATCGGTCGGGCGTAGCCTTTGGCCAGATTGATCTGTCCTTCATCGCTCAAAATAAAATCGCGCGTAACCTTGGCCGCATTCGGATGTGGTGCGTACTTGTTAATAATGGTGCTATACCCGCTGACGACGCTGCCTTCCTGCAAAATGCTGACTTCAAAACGGTTCGGATCGATCTGGTCGCGGTAGCCCAAAGCGTTAAAATCCCAAAGCAACGCAACAGCTACCTCTCCCTTTTCCAAAACTCCGGTGTTGATTTCGAAGGAAGCCAATCTGCGCTGCTTGGCCAATTTCGCAAAAAAGTCCAAGCCGGGCTGAATGTTGCTTTCGTCTCCTCCGTGCGCGATTGCCGACGCCAATACGGCCATTTGTGCCTGCGTTCCTTTGGCTACATCCGTAATCGAAACTTTGTAATCCCCTTTAAGCAGGTCGTCCCAAGTTTTAGGTGGATTTTTCACCTGCTTCTTATCGGTAATTACCGCGATTGTACCTTGATACGCCACCATCCAGTGCCCGTCTTTGTCTTTTGCCCAGTCCGGGATATCGTTCCAGTTGGACGGCTTGTAAGGCATCGTTACGCCTTTATCCTTCGCAATCGGTCCGAACGAAATCCCTACATCCCCGATGTCGGCCGTCGGATTTTTCTTTTCTGCTTCGAATTTGGCGATTTCCTCCGCGCTCGATAAATCGGTATCCGTGTGGGATAATCCGTATTTCGTTGCGATATCGCTCCAAGTTCCCTTCCAGTTGGCCCAATTATCGGGCATTCCAACACTGACGACCTTCCCTTCTTTTTTGGCTTGCGCTTCCATCTCCTCTAGCGTCATTTCCTTCGCCGGAGCCGGGCTATTGCTTACCGCTGGTGACGATTGCTGCCCGGAGCCGCACGCCGATATTCCTAAAGTCATTACGCTGATTGCCAGAGCTGCTTTCCATGAGAGATGTTTTTTCACGATATTCTCCTCCATATTTTGGTCTTTTGTGTGTATATGTTGTTTTAAGGTACATTTTTATTATGCAATCGCAATGTTAACCACATATCAACTGCATGTGAATAGTTTGTAAAGATGAGGTGATTGTTTTCATCGGTTTGCAAAAAGACATTAAGAAAAACCCGACTTACGGCCAGGTCCTTGGTGGTTGTGTTCAGTTTGGTGTGTGGGGAGGAAGTGAACAGGAGGTTCCACCCGCTGTTGAAAACGATTCCTTTGATTGAAATGTTGTCGTGGTTAGGAATCGGTTTCAAAGGCGGACGCTTCGCTTCTCCACTCTCCTGCTCACTCCCTTTTTGTCTACTTTCCGTTAACTCATCCAGCCTACCGTTTCTGACTCCCTCCCAGCCAAGATAACCGAACCCCTTACTCCCAGGTCATCAGTTGAAAAAGGACTGCCTGAGGCGGCAGCCCTTATTTTTGCCAAACTCGTTCCATCAATCCGTTTATCAACTGTGTTGGTGTTATGAACTTCACATCCTTCGCCACCAGGATGCCAAGAACGACGTTTCAAATCGTCCAGCAAGACGAGGATAACCGCTTCCTTACTTGGAGTATTTAGGCAATTTCACACCGCAAATCTCCTTGTAAGTGGATAATAGATATTATTCCGATTTTCAGGAAAATCATGTATCACCAATGAAATCATATATTCCTATAAACGTACTGAAGAGCGTATTCCGGCTTACCCTAACATTCGTTTGGAAATCCATCCTGATCAATTCTTCGCAAAAAGCAGGCACAAACAAACTTCCGCTCTTGGAAATTTGACCGCCGATCACGATGGTGTCCGGCGCAAAAGCCCGGAGCGACGGGGTAACAATAGCGGCCATTCGTCTGCCGAACTCCTCAAACAGCCGAACCGAGGTCCGATCCCCTGACTTGGCTAAATTCGATAAATCATGAACGTCTCGACCCTCGAGTTCCAAGCCCATCTCTCCAGCTAATTGCAGAATCCCTCGTCTTGAGATCCAATCATCCGCAAGTTTGCCCTGATAGGGAATGTTGTACAGCCATCCTTGCTCCGGAACACCATCGCCACGCTTGACTAAACGTCCGTTCTCCAAGAAACAAGAACCCAGGCCGGTACCAATCGTAAGGCACACGGCTCTTTCGGAACCGCGCGCTTCGCCATAGCCGGCTTCACCGAGTCCGAATAACGCGGCGTCGTTCTCGAACCGAATTCCGAACGATGGGGCGAGCCGAGCTGCCAGTTCCCCGTTTGATCGAATGGCTTCCTCCAATCGTTTCCCAACGGAAAGACCGTACAGGGATTCAAATTTGCCCAATCCCCGGATGCCGCTGACCCCGTTCTCGTAATCGAAAGGACCGGGAAACGCCATGCCGAGTCCTCCGACCGGCAATTGTTCCCGACCTGCCTTCACGACCATATCAACGGCAATTGCCGCGAAATGCGCGATAATCTCCTCAGCGCTTCGATCTGCATGCGATTCGTAATGAGAGACCGTCGATTCGACGATTGATCCGCCGATAACCGCCGCAGCCTTGATCTGCGTTCCTCCGACGTCGAAGGCTAGTATGATGGCCCGATTCATGTCATCCGCTCCCCCTAAGCTCTTACATAAGCTTTGATGATGCCGATCGTCTTGCCTTGACTCGGACCGCTTGGCCGTATCCAATATGCGTTTACCGAAGCCGGTACGATGAACGTCTCCGCATATCGGACGACAAACGGCTCGAACTCTTCTGTCGGACTTTCGATAGTAGCTTCTTCGCCTTCGACCAGGTTCAGCATCTGAACGCTGCCGTTCGCTTCGTGCAATAGCCGCTCCGAAAACCAGTAACGACGGGTTTCAATAAACTGGAGCTCGTGCAGTCCCGTGCGCTMTTCCTTCCAGCCCTCCCCTTCCGCAACGGCCTCCACGCGGTCCACGCATTCGGAGGATATCCATTCGGTCGTCCGGTTCCATTGAATGACCTTGCTTCCATGCTCCAAGTGAACCGGACGCGGCTTTCCGTCGAGGCCGAGACGATCCCAGTCCCATAGCTTGAACGTGAAAATGTAAGGTGTAGCGCTAATTTCCAGTACCATGCAGCCCGATGCCGAGCAGTGCACCGTTCCGGCGGGAATGAGGAAATGGTCGTGCTTCGCCGCGGGATACACGTTAACATATTGCTCTGCGGGGAACGTGAAGCCCCCATCCTGCGCCTTACGCAAATCCGCCATCATCGCATCCGGATCAACATTGTCCTTTAGCCCCAGATACACTACCGCCCCCGGTTCGGCGTCGAGAATATAATAGCTTTCGTCTTGCGTATACGCCATACCGAACGTATCACGGATATATTCGGTCGTAGGATGAACTTGCAAGCTGAGGTTTTGCCCCCCGATCGTATCCAGAAAGTCGAACCGGATCGGGAATTCCGCACCGAAGCGCGAATAAACTTTCTCACCTATCAGCTTGACCGATTCGAAAAAGACAAGATTGATAGCAGGCAGTTCTACTCTGATCTCACCGTATTGAAAATAGAGGCTATTTTCCTCCGGAACCCCGTCGAAACCCCAAGCATACGGATGGTCCCRCTTGGGCAGGTCTATATTCGCTTCCAGCCATGTTCCGCCCCATACGCCAGGATCGAAATAGGGAACGAGTCGGAACGGCTGGCTTGCCGTTTGGGCGAATCCGGCGAACAGCGCTTGCTGGGTGATCATCTTCGGCTCATCTTTAACATTCGTGTCCAAATAATAATCGATTCGGTCGAATAACGATTTTTTCAGCCGGTCCGCCATTCGCCATTCGAAGAAGAACCCTCGCTTATAGAGGCGCAAAATATCGTTCTCAACATGATTCATCCGCCAGTTGCCGACCTCCTTCGCCCGATAGCGTTGTTGGATCTCCCAGCGGRCCAAGTCCGCATAGACGAGAATGTCGCCCTGGACGATCAGCGAAGCGCCGAACCCGATCACGACCGTAATCTCGTCCTCCGCCGTTCCCAAACGACGCCGCATCTCTTCGATTTTGCTTGAATCGTAAAATTCATCGATCACGAACGGCGCCATGTAACCGAATACCCGATCGTCCGTTATGTAGCGTTCGACTATACGGTCAACCTCGGACGGCTCCAAAGCTGCGTCTTCCGAATGGATCACCATTGCCGGCAGGAGCGAAGCGGTCAAGCCTGCCACAATCTCCTCCTGCCTGACACCCGGGTAACATTCCACGACGACGATTGCCTTCTGCCGTCCTTTTTTCTCAAGAGCTTCTTTTATCATCGAACCGATAGCCTCATAACCCGCCCAAACCTCGTTGTCCCAATGTCGTATCCGAATAAACGGATCTTTGTTGTATAATCTGCGCATTCGCTCCCAGGGCTCCTTTATGTCTTTTTTTATCATACACAATCATAATATATCATATATTAACATATATGAACACATTCTGTTCATTTAATCGGTATGTTCGGATAAGTCCGCGACCGTTCTTTCATAAATGATCAATAACGAAAAAAAGTCCGATCCTTGATCGACACTGTGTCGCATGTTTTAGTAACAACATGCTTCCACAACGGTTAATACCAATCAATACCGAACACCTTCTCCGTAGTCTGCGAATTTCACTCGCTATAGTATTGCAACCGACCAGCTTTACCTATGTCTACTGCAAAAGAAAAAAGCAGACCAAAACCGGCAATGCCGTCTTGGTCTGCTTATACTGTTATGTCTTACCCTGCGTCAGATCTTAATCATTGCGTGCGTGTCCGATCGTTATATTATTCTTCTCTCTCCCGCTCTCGGTGCGGAATCGTCTCCCTGCTGGCGCTCCTCTTCGCTAGCAGCCGGCACATTTGCCGCCGATTCCTCCCGCCAAAACTTGCCACACTCTTCTTTATTTTTGTTCGGCAAGAACTGCCGATGCGCTCAGAGCCTTGGCATCTTTAAATTTCTCTTGAATCTGTGCGACGATTTTCTCGGTCGAATCTTTTAGCGATATCGTCAACTTTTCTTGCCCCGATTCGGAAGCATAGATTACAACCGCTGTCTGATTTCCTGTTTTTGCTGCATTGTCCTTCAACTGATCAATGATTTGCGTGAGAACTTCACTCGGAGGAAGGCTTCCCGCAAACCCAATCGAGTTTTCGGCCGCTACTCCCGGCTCCAATTTTGCAGACGCACTTCCCTCGCTTTTCCCGGCTGAATTGCTCTTTTCCTGTTTTTGTTCGGCGGCAATTGCCGATGCGCTCGACTCCACAACACCTTTAGAGTTATCGACGACTGTTCCCGGAGTCAATTTTGCGGACGCCTCTGTTTTAGTGGCGCTCCCCAGAGAATTGGTGGCAGCATATGCGCTTAATGGGACGAGTGCGACTGCCAATACGGTTGCTCCTAACCAAACCATTTTCTTCTTCATCTTGAATTCCTCCATTTTTGTATTAAGGAAAATAAGTTTTTGATTTTGCTGATCTTATTTTCCTTTGACTACAATGTAACAGCGCTAAATGGAGTTGATATGCAGTTCATGTGAAGTCTGCGTGTATTTATCAGGAATGTCGGCGCTAAACAAAACGCCTTGCTCTGTGTTTTTCATCGAGAAATCGATCGATAGCGCTTCGAGTACCATTTTAACGATATACAAACCTAATCCGCTGCCTCCGGTATTCCGGTTTCTCGATTTTTCCAGCCGGTAAAAGGGCTCGAATATTTTTTCGATTTGTTCTTCCGGAATATGAGCGCCGGTGTTCAAAACGCGAAAATTCAACGCTCCGTGACCCGTCCTTTTTAATTGAACGATCACTTGTTCAGACGGATTCGAGTAAACAATCGCATTATGAAGCACATTGATGAACGCTTTTTCAATAAGATTCGGATCCGAATGAATAAATAGATCGGCTTCGATTTCACCTAAAACCCGAATATTCTTCTCGATTGCAAAATAGTCGAGTTTTTTGATCATAACGCCGATCCATGCAGATAGGTTTATTTTATCCAGTTTCGGAGAAATGATCTGGTGTTCAAATTTGGCCATGCGAAGAATTTCTTGTACCAAAGATTCCATGTCTTCCATGATCTTGTAAGACCTTTTCAAATACGTGTTCCGATCCTTATAGATCCCTATTTCCTGAATCATCCCGTCAAGCTGCCCCTTGACAGCGGTAATCGGCGACTTCAGCTCATGGGAGATGATACCGAACAGCTCCCGGCGTTTGGTCTCCAATTCCCGTTCCTTTTCAATGTCGCTTTTCAATTTCATATTCGCCGCTTGCAAGTCCTGCATCGTACGCTGCAATTTTGCCGACATTTCATTTAGACTGGCAGACAATTCGCCAATTTCATCCGTTGACTTGTGGTCGATTTTGATCGCGAAGTCCAGATTCGACATCTTTTTGGCAGCCCGATTAATCGCAAGCAGCGGTTTGGATAGGATTCTTGAGTAAACATAAGCCCCGCTTACCGAAACTATGATAATAAAAAGGCCAATATAGGGAATCAGCATGAGCAATACTTGCGAAGCTTCATTAATCGGCTGCAACGTTGCATTCACCCTGATAGTTAATTCCTTATCCTTAAAAACAATCGGTGCCGTAATGACATATCCTTGCGGAAAATGATCCGGAATAGACTCGCCAACCGATGCTGAATCGCCAGAACCATTGACAACAGTGGCAGAACCATACGAAACACTCATAACGGGATAAACGATTTGCCCATTATCATCGATTAAGACCGGGGAAGCGTTCATTTTTAGCGCAAATTGATCGATGCGCGACTTCCCGTCCTGAAAAGATAGACCGCGAGCGTCAGCTACCAATTCCTTGACTCCGGCATCCAATTGCGTCTTTTTCACATTTTCGTAGAACATCGGCAGAAAAAAATACAGCGTAGAATAAATAATCGCCGCAGATAGAAATAAAAGCAGCGAGGTTACGGCAAAGATTTTAAATGTTATGCTTCTCCGAACAGCCCGTATTTGCAGTTTATTGATCAACCTTGTAACCCACCCCTTTAACCGTTTTGATGTACGGAACATTCAATTTTTTTCTTATATTTTTAATGTGGGTATCGATAATGCGCGTATCCCCGTAGTAATCATAGCCCCAGAGCTTGTCCATCAGGTTTTCCCTGGTCACAAGCTTCCCTTTGTTTTCGAGCAGCGTCTGAACGATTTCGAATTCTTTGGTGGTCAGCGCCACCTCGTCCGCATTCACGTATGCTTTATATCGGTCGCAATCAAGCTCAAGCTCATGAAACTTGAGGACGTTCTGATTCTCTTTGGAATAGCTTCTCCTCAGAACCGCTTCGACTCTTTTAATAAATATATGAAAAGAAAACGGTTTGGTTATATAATCGTCAATGCCAAGTTCAAACCCCTTTACTTGATCCTGTTCTTCTTCGAGAGCGGTCAGCATGATGATCGGAACATTCGATTTGCTTCGTATCATTTGGGATACCTGATAGCCGTCCATATTCGGCATCATGATGTCTAAAATAACCAAATCAATTTCCAGCCGGTTAAACTGTTGGATCCCTTCCAAACCGTCAGAGGCAACATGTACAATATGATCTTGAGCTAGTAAAAACTCCTTGATTACTTCCTGTATATCTTGGTCATCTTCCACAACCAGTATTCGATGCGGCATGCTCTTCCCCCCTCCTATGAAATTATAGTAAGGCAATCTGGAGTTTATATGAAGTGGTAGATTCTCCGGCTGATTGTGTACGGAAGAATGCCCTCTGAAAGTCGGGATTGATACGTGATGTGCGACAAGAAGCTTTCGACCTTCTCCGTCTCTTTCTCCACGATGACGTCGTTGGGGGCAGGGCGGTCTTTACATTTCCATGTTGACTGCATGCAAATCAAAATAAAATTCGACTCCACCCTTTTGCGTGTTAACGCCATAGTTGCTGTGGTGAAGGTCCAAAATTTGTTTTACGATCGCCAGACCCAGGCCAGTCCCGCCAAATTCTTTGCTTCTTGATTTTTCTATTCTGTAAAAAGGATCCCAAATACGTTCGATATCTTCATCTGAAATATAAGCATTTTCGTTTTTTATTTTGAACGTATAGGTGTTTGCCAGGGCGTTATAGGTGATGTTGATATATATATGGCTTTGCTGCGGCGTATATTTAATGGCATTCGTAAATAAATTCGTAATCACTTGCTCGACTCTTCTCGCATCCCCTTTTACATAGGCTTCATCATCGATTTCAAAATGAACCTTCAACGCTTTTTCATCAGCCACCGCTTTGAATAGGTCATATACCTTCAAAAACGAATGCCATAGATCGAATGTACTCTCTGTGAGATGAAAGGTAGGGGACTCCAGTTTAGAGATATCAAGCATTTCTTGTATCATGTCTGTCATGCGATCGACTTCTTGTAGAATAATATCATAATATTTCGGTGCATTGTCCGTATATACGCCGCTCTTGATCCCTTTGACATAACCATTGATTACGGTTAACGGCGTTTTCAACTCGTGAGAAATGTTGGCAACGAACTCTTTTTCTTTTGCTTTCAATTTCATCTGCATATCATAATCTTGTGCTAATTTTACATTTGCATGAACTAAGTCCGTAATTTTCTGTTCCAGGTTTGTTGAAATTTTGTTAAGAGCCACACCCATTTGACCCAATTCGTCATTGGACTTGACGATATATTTACTACTGAAATTTTGATTGGCGATCTGATTGGCAATGGCGCTCATTTTGATCAATGGCTTGGATAAAGTTTTAGAATAGACAAAAGCTATAATTGTTACGATGATCATTGTAAAAACAAATAAAATAATATAGTACTGGTTCAAATTGCCGATCACCTCGTTTACAGATTGTAGCGGGGTAACGGCCAGTACGATCAGATCAGTTCCTTCGATATTCTCGATGAGCATCAAATTATTTATACCCGTTTGTGTATCCCGAACTGTATAGATCTGTTTGGGTATCGGTTGTTTCGGCTTTTTGTTGAAAAAGTCAACCATTTCCTTGATGAGGACAGTCTTTTGCGCAGAGAAGGAATTATTTTCGGTGTGAGTGGAAATAATGCTGCCTTCAATAGTGATGGGCTTAGGCTCCATGATGCCCTGCTCTTGACTAAATCTGAGTGTTAATGCGAAGGGTGGGGTGAGTTTAGATTGAATAACTTGATTACCGACCCTGATTGTATTTGGGATAACTAAGGATTTCATATCATCTACAAGAAATCCCTCGATGGATACGTTATCTTCGTTCATTCTGATATTCTCTTTGAGAATATCATCATAAATAATTTTATACTCTTGATTTTTTTTCGTCCTGATCACAAAATACGAGTAATTATTGTTCAAAGACGATCCGTAGAGATGCTGCATGTTGAGATCGGTAACTGTTACGATGGTGTTGTTCTTCTCTGATAGTTGAGCGATATATTGATCGATAGAATCAATCTTTTCATGATTATTAATTTTAGATTGGATTTCATTTGCAATATTTTTCAGGTTTTGCTTTTTTGTATGAACATAGAACGGTTCTAAATATATCGATTGAAAGACAGTTTGAATCATAAATATCGCGGCAAACAGGACGACATGAAATAAAAAAAGCTTATAGGCAATCCTTCTATTTCGCATTACTCCACCTCGAATTTATATCCTAAACCAAATAAGGTTTTGATCAGATAGGCTTTATGCTGCAAGTTTTTTCTTAGTTTTTTGATTTGCGCGTCAACCACTCTGGTGTTTCCGAAATAATCGTAACCCCATACTTCATTCAGGATTTGATCCCTGGATAAGAC
>NZ_JBFUIX010000017.1:0-83576 GCF_056401635.1 Paenibacillus sp. P4_E11
CATCAGGGACCAGTCAACCGCAGAATCTCCGCCTCCACTGACCAGTACTTTTTGCCCTTGAAATGCGTTCAGATCGCCGACGAAATAATGAAGGTTTTTTTTCTCGAACGATGCCGCTTCCGGAAGCTCCAATCTTCTTGGCTCGAATGCGCCCACTCCAGCTGTGATGATCACGGACTTGCATTTATGTATGCCCTTGTCCGTTACAACCTCAAAGTCCCGTTCGTCCTTCTTAATCACTTGCACGACTTTCTCTTCCAGGTGTATGCCAATCGGGAATAGCTTCATCTGCTCGCGTAGATTATCTACGAGCTCTTGAGCAGTTACTTTCGGAAAACCGGCCACGTCGTATATATCTTTCTCAGGATAGAGCGCGGACAATTGCCCTCCCAATTGCGGCATGCTTTCAATAATCTTAACTGAAGCTTGGCGCATGCCTGCGTAAAAAGCGGCAAACATGCCGGCAGGCCCACCGCCTATAACTACGATATCGGTCCGGTCCTGATTCATTTCATTAGTGGACACGCAGAACTACACCTCCGTCAGCATTAAGCAATCGCTTCTATTATAATCTCCATAGTATGGGAAAGAAAACCCCTTTGTAACAATTTACGACAAACTTTGGACAAATTATGACTTGATATTTATGGCAGATCGAGATATGATTGCAGTTGAAATCGATCTACCTATAATTGAAAATCGTGCAAAAGCCGAGACATAAATGCGGCGAATTACGTTAAAATAATAAGGAAACGATCTTTTTTGTCGCCGCTTGTGTATTTTTTCACAATACTAGAAAGAGACTACAAAAACAACGGATGGGAATGGAAGGGATCCAAGATGAGTACAGTGCCTAGAATCGTCATACTGGGAGCAGGTTACGGTGGAGTTCTGACTGCACTTCGATTGCAGAAGGAGCTTAACTACAACGAGGCAAACGTTACACTGGTAAACAAACACGATTATCATTACATTACAACGCATTTACACATGCCTGCAGCCGGCACGGATAATCCGGAAAATGCACGTGTAAGCATCTCCAAGCTGATTGACGAATTCAAGATCGATTTCGTGAAATCGACCGTTGTTCAGATCAAGCCTCAGGAGAAGAAAGTTGTATTGGAAGACGGCACGTTATCATACGATTACCTTGTCATCGGACTTGGTGGCGAATCTGAAACGTTCGGTATTCCTGGACTGGCCGATTATGCGATGAATATTCGCAGTATCAACAGCGTTCGCTTGATTCGGGAGCATATCGAATATCAATTCGCCAAGTTCAAGCGTGAACCCGACCGCAAGGATTACCTCACTTTCGTTGTTGGCGGAGCGGGCTTTACCGGGATTGAGTTCGTCGGTGAACTGGCTGACCGGATTCCAGAGCTGTGCAAAGAATTCGACGTTGATCCGGCATGGGTCAAAATTTACAATATTGAAGCGGCGCCTACGGCATTGCCGGGCTTCGACCCTGAACTGGTCGAGTACGCCATGCAGGTGCTTACGAATAAAGGCGTTACGTTCAAGATCGCTACTGCGATCAAGGAATGTACACCGGAAGGCGTACTGCTGGCTGACGGCGAAACGATCAAGTCGTCTACCGTCATCTGGACTGGCGGAATTCGCGGCAATCGTCTTGTCGAGCAAGCCGGATTCGAAGCTATGCGCGGCCGAGTGAAGGTAGATCCACAATTGCGTGTACCGGGTTATGACAATGTGTTCATTATCGGTGACTGCTCCTTGATCTTCAACGATCAAGGCCGACCGTTCCCACCGACTGCACAGATCGCCATGCAGCAAGGTATGACTACAGCAAGCAACCTGGTTGCATCGATCCGCAATCAGCCATTGAAGGAATTCAAGCCTTCCATTAAAGGAACGGTGGCGTCCCTTGGCAAGGGCGAAGCGATCGGTGTTGTTGGAACCCGCAAGCTCAAGGGCGGTACAGCCGCTATGATGAAGAAACTGATCGATATGCGCTACTTGTACATCATTGGCGGTATTCCGCTCGTGTTGAGAAAAGGCAAATTTTAATCGAGTTCTACAAATGCAATAGGGCAACATCCTGAAGGAGGCGTAGGCCGTGAGACATTGCAGTGTGCAGGTTCGCGGACTGTTGACCCGGGGAGAGCTGGACCGTTACAACGCCTTGATGGAGGTCGGTTCATACCTGGAAGGACAAACCCGTTACGATCTATCGTATATCGTTCAGAAGGAAGTCGACTTGCTCATCCAGCCCGCCATCGAACGTCTGAAGGAAAAGGGACGGGAGAGAGACCGTGCTACAGCGGAGTACCTCAGCAAGCTGCAAGCCGGTCAACTGGACGATGAGGATGATGAAGATTGAATAGAATGGAGCCTCAATCGCTTTATTAAGCGGTTGGGGCTTTTTCTAACCAATAATCCATGTTTATGGGGAAGAAGGCGTCGACGATGAGCAATGCAACTCCGAACATTTTGCTAATAACGGCAGACCAGCTAAGGTACGATTGTGTGGGTTATAGCGGAAAATACCCTGTGCACACCCCGAATTTGAATGCGCTTGCCGCGCAAAGCACGGCCTTCACGAATGCATTCTCCCATATTCCGCTCTGCTGCCCGGCCCGCCAGTCGCTTCTGCATGGCAGACGACCGGAGACATTTGGGGCGCTATGGAATTTCAGTGGTGCACTGCCGATTTCTTCCCTTCAACCAGATGCTTTCACGTGGACCCGCAGTCTTTCCGATATAGGGTATCGTTCCGGTTTTCTAGGCAAATGGGGTGTTCATCCGAAACTTGACGCGACATCATTCGGCTACGACACCTATACAGGGGAACAGGAATATCGTCGTTTTGCGGAGAACCTATATCCCCATGTTAAGTATACGAACGGTTATTTCGGCGAGACGAATCCGATTCCGTTAGAACATTCTCGTACGCATTGGTTTGCTGAGCGCACGATTGCACAGATGAAGCAGTTGCAGTCCCATGGCGATCCTTGGCATATGGCTTTGCATTTTACGGAACCCCACTTGCCATGTCGGCCATCCGGCCGGTTTGCGAACATGTATGATCCGGATTCTGTACCGGAGTGGGCCGGTTTCCGTGAGACCTTTGTTGGTAAACCGTATATTCAGCGGCAGCAGCTTCTGAATTGGGGAGTTGAGCATTACTCATGGGAGGATTGGTCACCGATCGTGGCCAGATACTATGGCATGATCAGCCAAGTGGATGAGGCGATCGGATTCGTTATGGATGCATTGGAAGAGAGCGGGGAAGCGGATAACACGATTGTCATCTTTACAGCAGACCATGGCGATATGTGCGGTTCGCATCGGATGATGGATAAGCACTATATCTTATACGACGATGTGGTTCGTGTGCCGCTGCTCATCCGGTGGAAGGACAACTGGAAGAGTGGGATACGCTGCGACCAGTTCGTATATAATCTACTAGATTTAGCCCCAACGTTGCTTGAGGTCACCGGGATTCGGTCGGAGCCAGGGCAATTACAGGGCTGTTCGCTTGTGCCGCTTCTTTCCAGAGAGCAAGATGAAATTCCGGAGTGGAGGGATGCGGTCGTCTCTACGTATAATGGACAGCAATTCGGCTTATATACGCAGCGGATGATTCGTACGGACCGTTGGAAATACATCTGGAACCCGACCGATACGGATGAGCTCTATGATCTGCATGAGGATCCGGCGGAGCTTATCAATTGTATCCTTGAACCACATGTAGCCGAGCAAGTTTCTGAATTGCGCCGCAGATTATATGAACAACTCGCCGTTGATGGTGACGGGCTTGTCAGCAACGAGTGGATGCGGAGGCAATTGCTGAACGGGACGAAGGTAATTCCCTCAGCGCCGCCAATCTGAACTCCACACGCCAAGGCTACAGGTACTTGTCAGCGCTCCCATTGACAGCGGAACGTAACGATGCAAAAATATGTATACATGTATACAAGTTGTCCGTGAAATGGGGGGAGAACATGAAGTACTTTCGCGGGTTAGCTGCTAGGCTGACTTTCAAACGAAAGCTGCTTGCTGTCATTGTCATCTTAAGTATCGCACCAATCCCTCTGTTCGGCCTATTTTCCTACTATACCGTTTCGCGCAGTGTGAAGGATGAAGTTGACCGCAACCACCAGATGATTCTGAACCAGATTGAACAGCACGTGGACGCCTTTCTGCAAAGTTTAGGGAAATCGTCACTTGAAATCGCTTCCAATCCGACTGTAGAACAGTCCATGCGTCTTGGGGTTTCCATTGATCGGTATTTGACCCAATCGCTCGATATGATGGATTCGCTGCAGAAGTACCGGAGCTTATCCGATATAGGCTTCGACATCTCTATCGTATACAGTCAATTCGGCAAAGTGTATTCCAACCGATACGGATATATCGATCTCTCTAATTTCCCATACCGCGAGATTGTGCTGAACAGCCCTTTGAAGTATAACGGCTTTGTCGTCGTGTCCCCGAATTCGTATGCGAATCAGAACGAGATTCTGATCGTCAGACCTGTTCCGGCTACCAGTTTCCCAGGGATCGGATCTTTGTTCCTTCATGTAAATCCGAATAACTTGACCGATTTCCTGAAGCAGTTGAACATCGGGGAGAAGATCCTGTTCATCTTCGACGAGAACGGCAAAGTAGTAGCCGGTAGTAATGCCAATGCGGGGGAAGCGGACTTGGCAGCATCGGTCAAGCTGTACGAATACTGGTCGCACAGCACTATGGGACCGAATCAAATCCGCTTCGACAACAAGGAATATGACTTGTCTGCGATGCGGTCATCTGTAACGAACTGGACGTATGTCACGATGACACCGACGGCTGAGTTGAACCGGAAGCTGAACAATATCGAGAATGCAACATGGGGGATGGTCGCTCTGCTGTCCAGCATCTGGATCGTGCTGGCGTATGCAGGCTCGAACCGATTGTATGATCCGATCCAGCGGTTGCTGTCCGTGTTCAGTTCGCAGCCAACGGGTCGCAGCGACGCGATTCAGACGCTAGATCAGACGATGCGCCAGATGATGGCAACGAACAAGCAGCTACAGGTACGTCTCGGGGAGCAACTCCCGTACTGGCGAGAGGGCTTGTTTCTTCGCTTGCTGCGAGGAGACATGTCGGACAAGGAATTCAGGCTTCAGATGGAGCAATATGGAATTCCACTAGAGGGGATCTGGTTCTATGTCTGTATCGTCGAAGTAGACCGCATCGTCCAATTCCAGCAAATGTATAAGGAGAAAGATCGTTCGCTGATCGTCTATGCGCTTAGTAAAGTGATCGAAGAGATCAGTACCGACAAATATTCCAGTGTTACGGTCATTCCTCGCTCCGGACAGTTCGCTCTTATGATCGGAACCGAGACCCTGAAGGAGGAGACGAATCAGGCGGTACGCGGCATATGCGATGAGATACGCAGCAAGGTGGGGCAATACTTCCAATTCACTGTCTCCGTCGCTATGAGCGGGGCCAAGAGGGACTATACGGGCTTGGTTGATTGCTATCAGGATGCTATGTCCTTGATGGGGTATCGCATGCTGCTGGGAACGAACGTAACGATTGCGCAAGATGATGTCGCGTCATCCGTGAAGCAGTCCAGTCAGCCGCTCATCGAATCGCAGAAAATGATTATGAGCAGCATTGCGCAGGGAGATTTCGACTTGGCTGCAGTGCGGTTGTCAGGGTTGATTCAGCTAGTCCCCCGTTCGGTGCCGAACAAAGAGACGGCGCTTGCCCTGTTCGCTTACTTGATCGGAGAAATTGACGGCTTCATCCATGATCTCGGCTACGAGCTGGAAGATTTCTTCGAATTCGACTTGTACCTGGCGCTCTACGCGCTCAGTTCGCTGGAAGATGTGGAGCGCTGGCTGAACGGAACCGTATTCCAGACGATTCAGGACAAGCTCGAGACGATGCAGATCGGCAAGCAGAAGCGGCTTATGCACCAGGTGCTGGCTTACATTCATGAACGGTACGACCAGGACTTGTCCTTGCAAGGAGTTGCCGATCACTTCCAAGCATCAACCGGCCAGATCGGTCGGGCATTCAAGGAAGAGTTGGATACGAATTTCAGCCAATATATTATTCAGTATCGGGTGAACAAGGCTAAGGAATGGCTGCTGCATACCGATATGCCGATCAAGGAAATGACCGAGCGGTTGCGGTATACGACCGTGCATAACTTTACGCGGATTTTTACCAAGACCGTTGGTGAGTCCCCAGGGCAGTATCGCAAGAAATTCCGGGAACCGCAGGAGGATGACACGGAGTCCCAAATAAATCATTGACGGGCTACCTTTTACCCTCTATACTTACACTGATAATCGTTCTCATTGATTATGAATCACTAGAGAAGGTAGCAATGGCATGGTATGGAAGAAATGGTTTATTCGCTTTGTAGCGATTATGCTCGTATCGAGTTCGATCTGGTTGACGTGGCGATGGTTCGACTCAAGCGTCTGGCTGAGCGATATGAAGCTGTTAGCCGGGCAACCGCTCTGGCTGATATTCATGTTCACCGTCTACTTGGGTTCCTTTCTGTTGAAGACCGCTGCATGGCGTATGTATACAGGTGCTCACGTCAAGTTTAGTATATTGTTCCACGCCATCAGCTACAGCTTGCTTGTGAACCATTTGCTCCCGGTGAAAGTTGGCGATGCGGTCCGCTCCGGCGTGTATATGAAGCATTCCGGTACGTCCTGGGATGAAGCCCTTCATTCTGTTGCGGTCATGCGCCTGCTGGATATGCTCGTCCTTGGAGCGATTGGGGGAACTGGCATCCTGAGTCTGGGCTTGTCTTCCTCCTGGATTTGGATTACACTTCTGGCTGGCGGAGCTGGGGTGCTGGCAGTAGCCCGCTATGTGCCGTTCATTCGCAACATCGCCTTCGTAAGGAAGCACTCCGATTATTTTCAATCCAGGATGCTGTCTGGTCAAGGCTTGTGTATATTGGCTCTGATCACTCTCAGCTGGGTGATGGAGGCAGGGGTTATTTATGCGGTAGCAAAAATGCTGGCTCTGCCATTAGGAGGAGCTTCGCTTATCTGGGTGAATAGCATGACCATCGCCGGTCAAATCTTTCATATTACACCAGGCGGTATAGGAACATACGAAAGTACGATGAGCGGATCGCTCACATTGCTGGGTGTTACGGGTGAACAAGCGTTTCAAGCTGCGCTCGTGTCGCATACATTCAAATTCGGATTTGCTTATGTAATCGGGGCTTACTCGTTCGTTCGTCTACCGTTGAATTGGCGGGAGATGAGAAGGTGGATCATGGTAAGGAAGGATAATGAGATGAAAAAAGCTTCTTCGTTTGAAATTATAGCTGCCCGCTGCTGGAATATGTTGAATGAGGGTAAGCCGTTCACACCGATCTTCGTGGTCGGCGTCTTTCTGCTCTATCATTGCGGTTCATGGACGGACTCCCATTTCTGGAGCTCTGCGGGTCTGGGGCTACTCGTGACGCTCCCCCTGTTCGTTATTTACTATTGCTTCGACTTTCCCTTATTCTTGCGAAATTATTTGTGGTTCCCCCTTATCGCCGCCATCCTTATATGGGATCGATCGGATATGGGGCTGTACGTACTAGCACTCGCACTATTCTACTTTTTCACTGTCTATTTCTGGGGAACGTTCTACTACCATTTGCGGATCGGTACGACGTGGTGGAATTTCACCCGATTCTGGAAACTCGTGCTTAAGAACAGTGACTCGACAAGTGGAAATGCTCAGGAGCAAATGCCGAAGTTCCTGCTGCTGCTGTTCGTCTGGAATCAGTACACCGGCCAATTCGGATCAAGTGTATCGGCTGATGTATGGACCGTTCTGCTGTTCGCCGCTTGCGTATGGCTATATAGCTATATACTGCACCGCAATTTGTTCGATTGGAAGCCAGCTGAGATACCTACTTACACCCGAGATACGTTCGCAGGGGCCGGGCATTCGCTTCAGGCAATTAATAAGAAAGTAATCGTGATTGTGATCGACGGGATGCGCAAGGAGCGGTTCGAAGATGCAGATGCGCCGTTCCTGAAGAAGCTGCGGGCAGAAGGTACGGAATACTCGCAGATGGAAACCGTGTACCCTGCCCGTACGGTGGTCTGTTTCTCCTCCATGTTCACGGGCACATATCCGCGGGAACATGGCATTCGCTCCAATATGGTATGGAGACTGGGTATTCGCGTAGAGAGCATCTTCGACTCGCTGCGTAAGGTCGGCCGCAAAGGCCGGCTGCTCGGGATCGCCCATCTGATCGATTCGATGGGGGACGATGTCGAGAGCGTAACCGCGGTCATGCATAATGATGTAGCCGACCGCAACATCATCGAGCGGGCCAAGAAGATTATGGAGGAGCAGAACCCGGATCTGTTAGTCGCCCAGCTGATCGGCGTCGATCAGACGGGGCATAGCCGCGGTGTTCTGTATGAGGATTACACACGCAAGATCGCGGAAGCGGACCGCTTGATCGAACAATTCGTCAGTTGGCTGGAAAGCCGGGGCATGATGGACAATACGACGCTTATCATATGCGCCGATCATGGCCAGGCGGACGGCATCGGAGGGCACGGACATCTGGATGAAGGAGAACGTTATGTCCCGTTCTTCCTGCATGGACCGACGATCCGACCGGGGCACCGGATCGATGACAAGCATTCGCTCGTCTCGATGGCTCCGACCCTGGCATACCTACTAGGTGCGCCATTCCCAAGCCACAGCCGCGGACCCGTATTGACGGAGGCGTTCAAACCGCATGAGTAAATCGAAAATCATCGTATTCATGCCCGCGCATAACGAAGAGGACAATATTGGCGGTGTCATTGACCGCGTTCCACGGCAGTTTCACCCTGACTACGAGGTAGAGGTACTCGTCATAGACGACGGGTCGACAGATCGCACCGTCCGGATGGCCAAACTGGCGGGGGCGGACCATATCGTCTCCTTCCCGCGTAATCAGGGACTCGGAGCAGCCGTGCGTGAAGGGCTGAAGCAATGCTGCGCGTTAGGAGCGGACATCGGCATTATGATTGATGCCGACAACGAGTATCCGCCGGAGCAAATTCCCGATGTACTGGCCCCGATTATAGAGGGACGTGCGGACTATACGTTCGGCTCGCGGTTCAAGGGCCACATTCAGGGAATGAAGCTGCACCGCAGGTTGGGCAATTATACATTTACGCTGTTGCAGATGCTGTTGCTGCGCAAGTGGATATATGACGGGCAGTCGGGCATGCGCGGCTTTTCCCGTGACGCTATGGACAATGCCCGCATTATTCATGACTACAACTATGCGCAGGTGCTTACCCTAAATTTGATTCGGCAAGGATATAGGCTGGAGGAAGTGCCGATCTCCTACCAAGTGCGTACGAAGGGACAGTCGTTCATTAAGTTCAGGCAGTATGTGACGTCGGTACTCCCGGCCATATACCGGGAGATGAGGAGTCCGGTCGGACGACGTGATCGATGAGAATGATAAGAACGATAAGACCCTGTGTGTTTTATACTTCGATCGCAGTATTCGCTGCGGTTGCAATCGTCGCTAGTGCAGCAATCAGTCTGTATTACGCCAGTCCGTTCGCCCGTACGTGGGATGAGGTTGACTTCGCCTTGGCGCTCGATCGGTACGATCTTCTGGCCATGCAGCCGCACTTCCCAGGGTACCCGTATTTTATCCTGGGCGGTTGGCTCGTACACCGTTGGGTGCAAGACCCCGTACAGGCGCTGACGATATTCAATATCTTGACCGCACTGAGCTCAGCCGTCCCGATGACGCTGCTGGCTCGTCGTCTGACAGCCAGCCGGGCACGAAGCCTCTTGCTGCCTGCTCTCGTCTTGACCAGCCCTTACATATGGCTCATGTCCGCCCGTCCGATGTCGGAATGTGCGGGAATGGCTATGCTCTGGTGGTTTCTGTGGAGTGTTCGCTACGCAATGGACCGACCTGCCTCCATGAGCCGTCATGTCGTTCCGCTCATGATGTTCGGATTTCTGATGGGCACGCGGCTGTCGTTCTTTCCGTTCGGGCTGGCTCTGCTGCCATTGTGGATCGCACTGTACTGCGCAGGTTCCAGCACGTTGAACAAATGGGCGAGGCTTGGGTACTCCGCGGCCGTGACAATCGTGTTCCAATTGATCTGGGTTGCTGGATTAGTGTTATCGGAAGGGACGTTGTCCGGCTTCTGGAAGCTGTCGATCGCGTTCGTGAACGGCCATTTCTCCGAGTGGGGCGGAGGAGTAATCTCCATCCCGATGCCGATCGGGGAACGAGTGATCCGTCTTCTGGGCTACAATTTTACAGGTTCGGCACTTGTTGGGGGCTCGTCTGTCATTGGAGCGCTACTGGTGCTTGTGCTAATAATGGCTATTGCACGTTGGATGATAACCAGGCAAGACGGTACGGGTGATGCAGAACTCGGCAAAAGCAACATTAGGTTCTGGGCATGGTTGGCCGGAAGTGTTGTGCTCTACACGTGTTGGGCGCTATTCGGACAAAATATCGAGAAGCCTCGCCATATCGTACCTATCGTCGCGCCGATTCTATTAGGGCTGTATGCGATTGCGTCGCGGTCGTCTTCACGGAGGTGTGACCCGCAGCGCATTTCCGGGAAGGCTCTTCGTCTGCTGACATCGCCTGACGTACTCCATTCGCTGCTAGCCGTATTGATAGTGTTCCAACTCGTGTATGGAGCGCAACTCTTGAAACGACAAGCGACCGAGGAGCCTGCTGTATATCAGCTTCATCGTTATGCGAGTCAGCTGAACGAACCGTTCGTGTTGTTTACTTGGGAAGAAACGAGAATGCTGCAATATTGGGACGCCAAGTACGAGCATCAGCGGATCTATACGTACGGGTATTTTCAGGCTATAGCTGATGCTGATCCGAGCAGGCGTATTTTGTTGACTGACCACGTGATTCGGGGCTTTGAGCAGCAAGGTAGACCGGTTCGCGAGCAGGTGCGACTAATTGCTGAATTCAAGTCAGAGACGCTATTCGACCCTGCATATGCGAACATTGAACTGTATGAATGGGTGAAGAAGTAGGAGTTGGATCGGCAGTGGAAACGATATAAGAAATTGCGGGAAAAAAATGGTTGACAAACGTTATGATAATGATTATCATTACCGTTGGATATGTAATAACATCACAGACAACTGAAGAGGTGAAACGATGAAACAATGGCTTGCAGCCGGTATCATTGTGGTACTTACGGTTTTGTACATATGGCCTTCCTCCGCACAAGCCTATTCATATGGGGATGCGAATACGGAGGATATTGCCGAGACATTCAAGCTGATTGAAACGAGTGTTGGAAACGGAGCGAACGGTTGGAGTGCAGCGGAAGAAGCGTACAAGGTACGTCGATCCGAGATCGTATCACACTTCGGTGAAGAGGTAGCCGTTACGCTGGACGCCAATTTCAAGGCTAAGGATAATAAGCTGGTGGTTGCGAATTTCAAGGGAGTGCTGGTCATGAACCTGGACAGACGGTTCAACTATGCGACCAATGCGCTGAATGATTACGCAGAAGCCAAGTTGCTGCTTGCGAAGGCCAAGGCCACGTTCGATACGTTGGCGCCTTACGTAGGGAAAGATTCGGCTGACCTCAATAAAGCATTCGACGCCGCGCTCGACGCGTTAGGCAATCCCGGGTTGTTCGGCGTCGGGAAGAAAGCGGTACAACCTGAAGTGTTCAAGGAGAAGGTCGGGTTCATCTATGATAAGGTGAAACCGCTATTCCCTTACAAGGCCACTTCCGCAAGTGAACCGACACCTACGGCAGCACCGCCTGTCACAGCACCGCAGGAAACGCCGAAGGCGGAAGTGCCAGCTGTCGTCAAGCCAGAGCCGCAGGCTACGGCTGGGAAACCGGAAGATGCGAAACCCGTCACCACGAGCCAACCAGCGGTCACAGCGGCTCCAACGCCTGCTGGCGAGGTGAAGGCATCCGAGACGCCTGCCGCGACTGCGAGCGCGTCGCCATCGGCCACACCTGGCGCCACAGTGTCGCCGACATCGATGCCTGCCGCGACGTCCAAACCTGCGGAAGCGTCCGGCGCAAGCCAGAACGCAGTCAAGGATGCCGCTGCACATGCTCCGATGGAGCGATCCAACAAGACGAATCCGTTTGTTAGTGTAGGCGTGATTGGCGGCGTCATTGTGGTGGCAGGGGCAGGCTTCTGGTTAGCCCGCAAGAAGAAATGGATATAATGTCGCCCTATGCGACTACTATGATATATAGAGAGGGAGAAATGAATCATGCGTAAACAATTCGTTGCACTTGCACTAAGCACCATGCTAGCGGTATCAAGCGTTGCTACATTCTCATCCGTCGCTTTTGCAGAGAGCAAGTTCCACATTACCGAGGATAAGACTGTTGCAGAACGTGTTCAGGCATTTACCGATATTAAGGCGCTGTTCACAGAGAAGACTGATCTCGCAGCCGTTAAGAAATTGTACATCGAGAAGTTTCAAGCCGAAGTGAAGCGGATCGATACCACGATTAAGGCTGATGACCCGAAGATCGAAGAAAACTTGCTGCTCGTTCTGGACGCTGCGATTAAGGGCGAGCTCAAGGCGGATCAAGCGAAGCAAGCGGTTGATAAAGGGCTGCAATGGTATTTTTATTTCTTCATCCGTGACCAAATGAACAATCAAGTGCGTCCTTTGCTGACTAAGGGTGATATTGCCGGAGCTACAGCTGCGTTTGATAAAGTCATTCAAGTGTACGAAGGCGTTACACAAAGTACGGTTGATAAGCGCGACCAAAAGTACGGCATTGATATGGTTGGCATATTGAAAGGAACGATCGAGCAAATCCAGAAGGACATTAAGGATGGCAACGTCGACGACTTCAATGTCCACCGTCAAATTCTCGACAAAACGATTATTAAAGTGTACACGCTCGCTACGTTGACTTATGCGGAGAGCATCCCGACCAAGGCAGCGGCTGATCAAGCGACAGCAATGACGGAAGGTTACTTTCTGTATATGCCGGTGTATACATACCTGAGAGGCGGCAGCATTGCAGATGCTAACGCGATCAAGGATGCTTTCGCATCAGGTGACGCTAGCCAGATTAACTTCACGAAGATTCAAGATCAACTGCAACGTACTTATATCGGTAAGGTGTCCGAATACGTCAACCAGGCGTTCACGAAGCTGGAAGCCGGCGACCTGCAAGGTGCACGCGGTTATGCCGCAGAGGGCAGCATGTTCCTAGTCGGCCAGGAAGTATTCCTGGGCAAAGAAAAGTATGATGCAGCGCTTGAAGTTGCAGGCAAATTCGTTGAAGCTGTTGACAAGTCAGACCTTGCTTCGGCTAAGAAATACGGCTTCGACATTCTCAAGTATTTGGTAGTGAAGGATGGAACTTCCCTGAAGATCGGCAGCACGGACTATCAAGTAGACGGAGCAAGCTTTAAGGCCGAGAATGCGCCGTTCATCAACGCCCAGAGCAGCCGTACATTGGTTCCGGTTCGTCCAATCGCCCAAGCGATCCAAGCGGAAGTGGAGTGGGTAGACGCTACTAAGAAAGTCATCATCACGAAAGACGGCAAGAAAACGGAGCTTACCGTAGGATCGGATCAAATCGTGCAAAACGGTGAGATCAATGACAAAGTGAAGCTGGATCAACCCGTTGAGATCGTAAATGGCAGCTCGTTCATTCCACTTCGTGCAGTAGCAGAGCTGTTCGGCAAGCGCGTATTCTTCGAAAATGGCGAAATCGTCATTCTTCGATAAGAAGATCGGAATTATGGAGGACACCTGTGCCTGCTAGGCGCAGGTGTCCTTCTAGTGTGCCCCTTTTTAATTGGACGTCCATAAACCTTTAAATCCTGTTTCAGCCACACCTGAAGATTATCGGGTGAAGCAATAGACGATAGCGGCTAAGCACCATATGCAGCAGGGTGATACACCATTCAGGTTGGTGGGTTAAGTTCAGGGGTTTCCGCAAATTACTTTGTGGGCAATGAAAGGGTGGGGAACAGGTGGATTTACAGGCATTCTTAATTACGTTTCGTGAAGCGCTGGAAGCGATTCTCATTGTCGGCGTGATCCTGACGTATTTGTCCCGTATTGAAATGACGCGCTGGAACAAGTGGGTGTGGGTCGGTGTAGTCCTGGCTCTGGTCGTCAGTTATGGATTGGCGCTGGCATTCCAGATCTTATTCACCGGCTTCGCCTCCATGGGCAGTCAAAATTATTTGAAAATCGGCATCATGCTAGTATCAACTGGATTGCTAACCCACATGATCATGTTCATGGGCAAACAGAGTAGTGAGCTGCAGGGGAAGGTACAGAGCAAGATTGCCCAGATTCTTACCGTTGGCGGCGCGATCAACATGGTCGTGCATTCATTCCTAGTCGTCGTTCGGGAAGGCGTGGAGACCGTGTTCTTCTTCGCAGCGATTACGGGCGGCGATATTCAGAAGGCGCTGCAGAGTTGGGGTGCACTCGGAGGGCTTATCCTGGCGCTTGTAGTCGGGTTGCTGTTCTTCAAGGGGACTAAGCGAATCAAGCTGCGCACGTTCTTCCGGGTGACAAGCGTCTTCCTGATGATCATCTCGGCCGGATTGTTCGTGCAAGCGATCGGCATTATGCAGGATCTGGGCATGTTAGGCAGCCTGTACCGCACAGCTGGTAATGAAGTCGGGGAAATCTACAACATTACCGCATTGATGCCGGAGCATCCGATCGATGAGGTCCAGTATATTCGGGATACAGGCAATACACCGCTCATTAATGGACAAGTCGGTATCTTCATGAAAGCATTCCTCGGGTATACGCAGAATCCGTCTTTGGAAGAATTTGTGCTATACTGGTGTTACTATTTGCTAGTGCTCGTACTGCTGGCTGTACAGAAGAAACGTCATGAGAAACAATCGGAAGTTAATACCAGTGCCTAGCAGGAAGGCAATCAAGCGAGCAGGGCTTACTTCGCGATTGACAACAAGCCCACATTTCGCATGTGTATCCATGTGCGAATTGTGGGACGAGGAGCGGATGAGAGATGAGATTAGGCATCGTTGGGTATGGTCATGTAGGTAAAGCGATGCACGCGATATTTCCGGGCGCCGCGGTATATGATGAGCCGCTGCGGATGGGAATCCGGGCGGACGTGAACGACTGCGACGTTGTGTTCATTTGCGTTCCTACACCTGCGCTGCCTGACGGCTCCTGTGATACATCCATCGTCGACGAGGTGATCGGCTGGTTAGCTGCGCGAGTTATCGTCATTCGCTCGACCGTCCCTGTCGGGTATACGGACGGACAGGTTCAGAAGACGGGCAAGCGCATCGTGTTCCAGCCGGAATATTACGGAGAGACCGTCGATCATCCATTCGCCGACTTGAAGTCACGAACATGGCTGACCTTCGGTGGTTCTTCTGATGATGTCGCACCTGTTATTCATGCTTACCAGCAGGTGTACAACGCCGAGGTGAAGATCAGGCGGACCGATACGAGGACAGCGGAGCTGGCCAAGTACATGGAGAACTGCTATTTGGCACTTAAGGTGACGTTCTGCAACGAATTCTACGATATATCGCAGGCGCATGGGATTGATTATAATGAGCTGCGCGAAGTGTGGCTGGAAGACCCGCGAATCGGCAGAAGCCATACGTTCGTCTACGAAGATAATCGCGGCTACGGGGGCAAATGCTTGCCGAAGGATGTCAGCGCCCTGATCGGCATGGCGAAGGAAAAGGACGTGAATGTTGAGCTGATGCGCTCTGTGCAAGCGAAGAATGCTGCTATTCGGGCGGATACGGACCCCAGTTAGCTCTAACCACCCCACCCTATCCAAACTATATAACACTGCCCAAACCCTGACTGGTTCCCAGTCAGGGTTTTTCTGTGATTCAGAATGATTAACTTCGCTGATTGTTCATCATTTCGGCAAACGCACGGCGTCAAAGGACGCCGTTAGGTGTTTATCCTTGGCTGAATTATCGCTCCTCCGTCAATCTTTCCTCCATCGCTTGCGGTACGCAGGGTACAACTCATGAGGCTTGTGCATCGGACGGCCATGGCATACGCTGCCCCTAATAGAGCACCGTGGCTTGCTACAGTGGGATTTTGGAAGGCTTTTATCCCGATCCTCGGGCTTTTATCTTTTTACTCGGGGGGCCAAATGAAGAGATAATTGCGGATAAAACCAGATCCGTGGTTGTATGGAATAGCCACGCAGTAACAATTAATAAGCAGTTCCATAGGAGGGTCACTACAATGTCAAATAGTGAACGTTCAACCGCAGCAAAGGTCCTCACTTCCGCGGAAGTGTCAGATTGGTTCGCCGAGAATGTAGCAGCCGAGTTCCACAAGTTCGATCCGGTTACAGGACGATTCATGGAAGGTGAAGGCTGGGCCGTTACACTTCAGGACATCATGCTGTGCATGGCTTATGTATACAAGACAGACTATCCGGGCAATCGGCTCTACCAGGACGCACAATTATTAGAGAAGATCGGTCGGACCGGAGACGCATTACGTGATTTCCAATATCCTGACGGCAAGGTCGAATTCGTCAAGGTTGACGGGTCCAAGTGGGGTCCCATCTATATGCCATGGTCGATGTATCACTGGCTGGAAACGTACCGCATGATGGAGGCCGATCTTGACGATTCACGCCTGGCTCGTTGGCGCGAAGGGCTGCTATTAGCGTATGAAGGCATCGATCGTGAAATGCGCGAATCGCTAGCCCGCCTGGAAGACGACCCTACCGTTCATGTCGTTCATAACATCCCTACATGGGATGCCATGGCCCTGCACCGCGCAGCGCAAGTCTTCCACCGGCAAGAATGGCAGCAGACGGGCGAAACGATGATCCGGCTGACGCTGGAAGCGCAGCACGAAGATGGCTTCTGGGCTGAACACCATGGGCCAACGACGTTGTACAACACGGTCTACATTCACGCTTTGGGCTTGTATCATCGCCACAATGGTGAGATCGACGTATTGCCTGCGATGGAGAAGGCGCTCCGCTTCCATGAGCGGTTCACTTACCCAGATGGGGCAAAAGTAGAGACGGTGGATGGTAGAACGAAGTACCATGCCGAACCAAGCCCGATGGGACTAGTAGGATTGACGCTTGTACCACGCGGGGAAGCCTATGCACGCAGTATGATCCAGCTCGCCATACGGCAGAACGTTCGCTGGAAGGGCCCTCATATGGCTGATCTGCTGCAATATTGGAACGTACAGCAGGAATCGGCAAGCGAAGAGCAATCACTGTTCGAACAAGATAACGTCGCAGAAGAACTGGCATGCTCCATTATGGTGAAGCAGCAGGGCTGGTATGCATGCTTGAGTGCATTTGCAGCCAAGAAGGTGGAATCCCGTTGGGGACAAGACCGGCAAAGCTTCATCGGTATATGGCAGGAGAAATCCGGATTGATCGTAGGCGGCGGCAATTCCAAGGAGCAGCCGGAGTGGAGCACGTTCGAGTTGAAGACAGCTGACGGAGGTCATTACTATGTGCCGGATGCCGGGCAGATCGATCTCGACAAGCGTGAAGCTAAGCTAACATGTGGACCGCGTACGCTTAGTGTCCGGCTGCAATCGATCGAGCGTGATCGCCTACAGCTCGAATTCGATGCCGATGTAACGGCAGGGGATGAAGGGGTTGTGCATATTCCGCTCAAACTGCATCTCGACCACCCGATTCGAAGCGATGCCGGCCAAGATATGGCGGTCACGGATCAAGAACTAGTGCTGAGCGGGGAGCAAGGTCGACATAACATTCGCCACGGGAATTGGCAGTTGGAGATCGATGGGCCGTACCGCTTGGAGTGGCCGTCTTATCCATTCAATCCTTACGCTGCTGACGGTGCAGCACATCTCGAGGAAGCGGTAGCGGTATTAACCTTGCCACTTGGTGTCGGAACGATCCGCACACTCTCGATTGTCGTGGTCTGAATCGGCCCGCATTTTTATTGAATACCAGGCAAGCGCTGTCATTATTAACTTTTTGGGAGGGATACCATGTCGCAACCTGCTCCAACTACACCGCGTATCTCGGGTGCTCCTGTCTCTGCCAGCCGCAAAGTAGCTATGAAAATATGGCGAGATCGGTTCCTCTATTTCCTGGTGTTGCCCGGTCTTCTGTATTTCATCATCTATCGCTATATTCCTATGCTAGGCATGATTATTGCGTTTCAGGATTATAGCCCGTTTCTCGGCTTCGGTGGCAGTGAATTTGTCGGCTTCCATCACTTCGAGCGGATATTCTCCGAGCCCGACGTCGTCCGTGTGCTTTGGAACACGCTGTACTTGTCTTTTCTACAGATTTTGTTCGCCTTTCCCGCGCCAATCGTGCTGGCGATCTTACTGAACGAAGTACGCAGTCAACTGTACAAGCGGCTCATTCAGACGGTCGTGTATTTGCCCCACTTCCTGTCGTGGGTCATCGTCGTAGGTCTATTCTTCATCTTCCTGCGTTCGAACGGGATTATTAACCGAATTCTGCAAGTGTACTTCGGGTTCGATATGCCGGTCGATTTCTTGACTGATCCGGACTTCTTCCGCCCGCTTATCATCATCCAGGTTATCTGGAAGGAAATTGGCTGGGGAACGATCATCTTCCTCGCCGCTCTCGCTGGAATTAACCCCGACTTGTACGAGGCAGCTATTGTGGATGGCGCCAGCCGCTGGAGGCAAATCTGGCACATTACGCTGCCCGGGATTCGCGCCACGATTGTGATCCTGCTCATCCTTCGACTGGGGAACGTGCTGGATAGTGGGTTCGAGCAAATATTCCTCATGTTGAACGCCTTCAATATGGAGATTGGGGATGTACTCGATACGTTCGTCTACTACAAAGGAATTCAGCAGTCGGACTATAGCTTCGCAACGGCGGTCGGGATGTTCAAAGGGATAGTCGGGCTCGTTCTTGTAGGCGGCGCCAACTACTTAGCCAAGAAATTTGGCGAAGAAGGCATTTACTAACACGAAAGCGAGGCCACCTATGAAATACAAATCACTCTCCGACCGACTGTTCGATTCGCTGAATTATTTGTTTCTGCTCTTGCTCGCGATTTCCATGCTGCTTCCGTTCCTATACATCTTCTCCGTGTCATTCACTACCTTTGATGAATTTTTGAAAAGCGAAATATTGCTCTGGCCCAAAGTATGGGTAACCGATGCGTATACCTACATTCTTAACTCCAAGCCGTTCGTACGAGCGATGGGGATGACGGTGTATCTGACCGGTGTCGGAACGATTGTCAACCTGTTATTCACGGCATCAATGGCCTATGCGCTTTCACGTCGTATATATGGGCAGCGGCTTATGATGTTCATGGTCTTGTTCACGATGCTGTTCTCGGCCGGGATGATTCCGACGTATCTCATGGTTAAGGCGACAGGGCTGCTCGACTCTATCTGGGCGCTCATTCTCCCGGCTGCCATTGGTCCGTTCAGTCTAATCGTCGTCCGACAATTCTTCCTGAACATTCCGTCGGAATTGAATGAAGCTGCCGTTATGGACGGGGCCAACGAGTTCCGGATATTCTGGCAAATCGTATTGCCGCTATCGAAGCCGGTGCTAGCTGCGTTCGGACTGTTCTACGCGGTAGGACATTGGAACACTTATTTCGGCGGGATTCTGTATCTGAATGATCCCAGGCAGTGGCCGATCCAAGTGATCTTGCGGCAGATCGTCATTCAGAGCGATGCTAACGCCCTGGGTACTGCCCAGATGATGCTGGACAATCCGCCACCGCCGGAGACGATCCAGATGGCCGCGATTCTGGTCGCCACCTTACCGATTCTGATCGTGTATCCGTTTCTGCAAAAACATTTTGCGAAAGGGGTGATGGTGGGGTCGATCAAGGGGTAGCGGGGGTTGAAGAGGCACTCCGAAGGGCATTCCGAAGGGGAGAGAGGGTTCCGACCGCTGTTGAAATTCCGTCACCAGGATTAGATTTTTAGTGGTTGTGACGGAATTTCAAAGGCGGACGCAGGCTTCTCCACTCCTCTCTCCCCTTCTCCATGATGCCTTACTCCCTCCCCCCTTGATCAAGGAGGAGTAAGAGCAGAGCAAATAACAAACTAACAAAACACGACGAAGGGCGGTTTACAGACATGATGAATCGGAAAAAAGCATTGGCTTTATCAGCGGCAACGGTGTTGCTCGCCACAAGTGTAATAGGGTGCTCCACGACCGAGAAGAAAGACGACACAAAAGGCAGCGATACGAAGCCAGCTGGCTCCTCACCCGCACCAGTCGTAGACGACAAGACGAAGAAGCTCACGATCAGCATGATGAAATTTTTCTACGGGGATGTTCCGGGGCCGGAAAGCCGCGGCGTTAAGATGATTAACGAGAAGTTCAACATCGACTACAAGCCAAGCCTTGTCCCACAGGGCACATATGACGAGAAGCTGACCGCTACGCTCGCATCCGGTACACTGCCAGATATTCTAGTGTTCCAAACGGCTGACTTGACTAGCAAGTTCAATAAGTTTGCGAAGCAAGGTGCTTTTGCGTCTCTCGACGAATATATCGATCAGTATCCATCTTTCAAAAATATCCCCAAGTTCGTTCTGGATCAGTTCAAGGTTAACGGCAAGCTGTATGCTATCCCGCAATATTATCCGAAGTTCGGGTTCACGACGATTGTTCGGAAGGATTGGCTTGACAACCTCGGGTTGAAAGTGCCTACGAGCTATGAAGAACTGAAAAATGTTGCACTCGCTTTCACGAAGAACGATCCAGATAAGAACGGCAAGAACGATACGTATGGCATCGCAATCGGCAAAGATGTGAACCCGCCGCTCACGCAGGGCGCTTATTGGGATCATACTTCGTGGTACCATAAGGATTCGCAAGGCAGATTCATTCCGGGACTTATAGGGCCGGGACGTAAAGAGATTATTACGATGTTGGCCGATCTCTACAAGGAGAACGCTATCACTCGTGACTTCGCTACGATCGATTGGGCGAACACGAACAAGGAATTCTACTCCGGTAAGGCTGGTATATTTATCGGTACACCTCGCGGGATGTCACAGGCTTACATGGACGGTCTGATGAAGATTAGTCCGGAAGCCAAATTCGTTCACCTAGAGCAGTTCAAGGCGCCAGACGGCTCTCAAGGGATGCTTGCAGGTGGAGGGTTTGCCGGGTTCGAGGTCATATCTGCCGAGACGGCTAAGGACAAAAGCAAAATGAAACGTATTATGGAAATGCTCGATACAGGCCGGACATTCTACGCGGACGACCAACGTAACGATAAGAATCCAGGCTACGATTGGCTGAACGGCAACGTCGGCCAAGGCTATGACATGGTGAACGGTCAGCCCGTCGTGAAGAAAGAATCGGCCCCTCAAGGCCTATATCCACTCGCGTTCATGCCTGATGGCGTTGCCTGGCCGGTTAAGGACTCCGATGTCAACTACTTGGCATCTTATCAAGAGCCGCTCAAGCAACTGGCTGCTGATATTATGAAATCGTATTCGACGGTGAAGTTTTTCGCGAATCCGAACAATGGCGTTGTCTCCGAGACCCAAGTGTCCAAGGGAGCAGATCTGACGAAATTCCTTAACGATGAACAGACGAAGATGGTCGCAGGTCAACGTCCTATCTCAGATTGGGATAAGATGATCGACGAATGGAAGGCTAAGGGCGGCGAGCAACTGATCAAGGAAATGAATGCCGAATTGAAATTCAAAGACGCCAAAGACGGCTGGAACTAATCCTAGCGAAATGAAGCTTCTAGACCTGCCCGGTGCAACTCCGGGCAGTCTTTTTATATCCCCAAGACGAGACAAACTGAACGATTCGTGGTTAAATAAACGATAGAGGAGGTGGATCTGGTGAGGTCGGTCACAATGCCCTATCTTCAACGATTCACCATAGCCGGGTTAACCGCAGTAATCGCAGGCAGTGTCTCAGGTTGTGGATGGATGGGCTCGTCTCTTATCAATAAGGGTGAAGAGGAGAAGAATTCCAAATCCGCCAACAATATTGACAGTGTCAGTTATATCAATTATTCGTGGGATGAAGTAGCGCCAACAGAAGGGCGAGGGGTCGATATGATCCAAGATCGATTCAAGCTCCGTATCAAGTCGCAGTTTGTCCCGCAGACGGACTACATTAGCAAGTTATCGGTTCTGATGGCTTCAGGAAGCATTCCTGACGTAGTTGGGGTGAAGGATCTGGACTCCAACTTCTTCAATTGGGCGAAGCAGGGCGCTTTTCTTCCTTTAACCGACTATTACGACAAATATCCGAGCTTGAAGCAGGTCCCCCCCCATATTCGCGATCAATTCTCGGTTAATGGTAAAATATATGCGATTCCTAGGTATTACCCGAAGCAATACACGTTCGTCATTGTGTTGCGCAAGGATTGGCTGGATAAGTTGAATTTAAGCGTGCCCAAGAGTTATGAAGAGCTGAAGAAAGTGGCGATCGCGTTCACTAAGAACGATCCTGACGGGAATGGCAAACATGATACGTACGGTCTGGCTCTGTCACAAAACCTCTCACCTGACTACAACGCCGGTGCTTATTGGGACCCACTGACTTGGTATCACAAAAATGCACAAGGCCAATATATTCCGGGTCTTATCGGACCTGGGCGCAAGGAAGTCATTCAAACGT
Source organism: Paenibacillus sp. P4_E11 (assembly GCF_056401635.1). Taxonomy (NCBI): domain Bacteria; kingdom Bacillati; phylum Bacillota; class Bacilli; order Caryophanales; family Paenibacillaceae; genus Paenibacillus; species Paenibacillus sp. P4_E11. The sequence continues at coordinate 22,596 of NZ_JBFUIX010000017.1, forward strand.
TAGCCGACTTGTATAAGGAAGGCGCGGTGACCAAAGATTTTGCCGTGCTGAACTGGGCGCAAGGAAATAATGAATTTTATTCGGGGCGGGCGGGCATCTTCATTGGTTCCCCGCGAGGGATGTCGGAGATCTATATGGAGGGGCTGCTGAAGATCAATCCGAATGCCAAATTCGTCTCAATTGAACCATTCGCAGCACCGGATGGGTCGCAAGGGTTCGCATCCCAGTCTGGGTTCATGGGATTTACTACGCTATCCTCTAAGCTTGCCGGAGAACCGGACAAGGTCACTAAGATCATGAATGTGATTGATTTTAGTCGAACATTTATTGCACCTGCTGATCGAACACCAGACAATAAAAACTACGATTGGCGATTTGGTTACTTAAACTATGGTTATACGTTTGATCAATCAGGTGCTGTTCCAACCAGTATGCAGGAGGGGAAGAGCCCTTCGTATTACTTGTTCGACATAATGTGGGCGCCTAGCGACGAGGCCAACGAGTATTCTCATAACTATAAAAATCCAGTCATCAGGCAGCTTACATCCGAGTTGGAGAAAATGTTCTTCAAGTTCAAGGACAAGACGTACATGAATCCGAGAAGCGGAACCGAGTCGCAGACCGATACGGTGAAGGGAACGGAATTGACCAAATATTTGATCGTGGAGCAGACGAAGATGATCACAGGTCAACGTCCGGTCACGGATTGGGAGCAAATGGTTAAGGAATGGTCGGATCGAGGCGGCGCGGACATCATCAAGGAGACGAATGTGGGCATTGAGGAGCGTAGGAAACAGGCAGAGAAGTAATTCACATGAAACCCTTTGAAGTAGAAACGGCCGTTCCAAGTGAAAAAGGACTATATCGAAGGAAAGCTCGGCCTGTCACTGACGGTATAGTCAGCAGGTGGAGTAGGAGGAGCAAAGGATGCGTACATATCGAGTCGGCATTATCGGTTGCGGCAACATTAGCGGTAACTATTTGAAGAATCTACCTCGCTTCGGCAACGTGCATGTCACAGCCTTAGCTGATCTGGAGCTGGAGCGCGCTCAAGCCAAGGCCGCGCAGTTCGAGGTAGCGAAGGCGTATACCGTCGAGCAACTATTAGCCGATCCGGACATCGACATCGTCGTGAACTTGACGATCCCGAAGGCGCATGCGGCCGTCAGTCTGGCGGCATTGCGGGCCGGTAAGCATGTTCACCTGGAGAAGCCGCTCGCGGTGACATTGGAGGAGGCGCGCGAGATGCTCGAAATGTCGGCCGCGACCGGCCTCCGGGTCGGCTGCGCGCCGGACACATTCATGGGCGGCGGCATCCAGACCTGCCTCGCCTTGATCGAAGCGGGCGAGATCGGGCGGCCTGTAGCCGCGACCGCGTTCATGATGGGCTCCGGTCCGGAGGGGTGGCATCCGGACCCAGCCTTCTTCTTCCAGGAGGGCGGCGGTCCGCTGTTCGATATGGGGCCGTACTACCTGACGGCATTCGTGCAGTTGCTCGGTTCCATCCGCCGAATTACAGGTTCTGCATCGATCAGCTTTGCGGAACGCACCATAACGAGCGCGCCGAAGTTCGGCACGGTCATTCCGGTGGAAACCCCGACGCATATTGCCAGCGTCCTGGATTTCCATGGTGGGGCCGTAGCGACGCTGATTACCAGCTTCGACATCAAGGGCGGGACCGACCTGCCGCGTATCGAGATATACGGCAGCGAAGGGACGTTGCGCGTACCGGATCCAAATACGTACGGCGGCCCCGTGCAACTGCGCAAGCCTGGTGCGTCTGAGTGGACGGACGTACCACTGACCCACGGCTGGTCAGACAACAGCCGTGGGATCGCCGTGTCGGATATGGCGCGTGCAATCGAAGAAGGCACGCTCCACCGAGCCAATGGTGAATTGGCTTACCACGTGTTGGAAGCGATGCATGGCGCGCTTCAGGCATCGCGAGAAGGTCGTCATTACGACATGACCAGCACATGCGTGCGACCGCAGCCGCTACTGCCGTAGTCGTCCAGGAGACAGATGGTACCGGGTTACCGGTTGATTAGAGTCTATCATTTAGAAGACCGTTCTCTTGATCAGAACGGTCTTTATCTTTTTCACAAGAGTAGCCTCACATAGAGGCTGCCGAACAACAATTTTTGGATACAATAGTTACGTTTTTGTGTATAACCTGCCGTACATGTTCATGCTATAATAATAATTTAAAGCGCTTACATATGGGTTTCATACAGAAAAAGGGGAATAAGGGGGAGATCTGATGGCTAGCGAGCTGCTTACGGTACTGATTGTCGACGATGATCTACCGATTCGTCAGGAGCTTCGGCTGTTTCCATGGGAATCTCATGGCTTCGATCTGGTAGGTGAGGCTTCAAATGGTGAGGAGGCGCTTCGGTTTTGCAGGAATTTCACGCCGGATGTGGTCGTAACCGACATTACGATGCCAGTGATGGACGGACTGGCTTTGTTCCGCACGCTTCGGGAGGAATACCCGGAGACACTGGTCATCCTGCTGACCTGCCATTCCGAATTTGCATACGCGCGCGAAGCGATGAAGCTTGGCGCCATTGAATACCTCGTCAAGGTGACCATGGACGAGGACGATCTTGGGCATGCGCTAGGTAAAGCGAAGGAGGCCCATGCGCGGGAGCGGTCGCTGCGCAGAAGCGAAACCGAGCGGCATAGGTGGGAACGCTCGAAGGAGCTGCGCCGTTACGCGGAGAGCGGCGAAACGGCAGGTATTGCCGATTATCTCCAGCAAACGTTCGGACTAGGACTGCCGATACGCCTGAGTGCCTTGCACGTGGAAGCGAGGAAAGAAAGCCGACTACTCGTGAAACGCGAGGTCGAGGAAACACTGACGAAGCTCGAACGACCACATATGCCGTTCTCATGGATAGCGGCGGAGGATGGGGTGTATCTGCTATTGTTCGAGCAGGCAGAGCAGCGGAACGCCAGTGCCCTGCGCAACAAGCTGGAAGCGACGATGGATGCACTGATTAGGGACATAGACAGTCGGCTCGCGTATTTGAGCGAGGCGTTCCGGCTGTACGCGGTCATCGGCGAGCCGATTCGGGAATCCGCAGATTTCTCAAGCTGCTGCCGTTCCGTGACGAAGGAGCATCCTAACCGCTTCTACGATGCGACTAGCCGCATATTTATCGCCGGGACTGCTGAAGCTGCGGCATTGATGGACGAGTTGGCGAATGTGGAAATAAGAGGGAAACTGCGTAGTGCGAAGCAAGACCGAGAGAAACTCGTCCACGACCTGAAGAACGAGTTGCCGCGATGGGCTGCCAAATTCCGGATCGACCCGGATGCGCTCAAGATTTGGACAGCGGACTGGCTGCGGGAATGGCTGCACGAGCAGGTTGGCAGTGGCCGAGCATCAGGCGCGGCTAAGGCGCTGCATGAAGCCCGTAATATCGGCGAGCTAACCGCCGTGCTTGTGCATGAAGTGGAGGCAGCAGGTGGCAAGAAACACAAGCTGCGCAAGGAAATCGCCGACGCCCAATTATATATCAGCGAGCATCTCGAGCAGTCGATTACGCTCTCCGTCGTTGCGGAGCAGGTCGGGCTCAGCCCGCACTACTTAAGCCGGTTATTCCGCGAGGAGGCCGRCATTTCCTTCAACGATTACGTTACGAAGCTGCGGATGGACAAAGCCGTCCATCTTCTGCAAACGACATCGATGCGTGTCTATGAAGTAGCGAGCGCCGTGGGCATCCCTAGCTACCGCTACTTCAATACGACCTTCCGGGAATATACAGGGGCCGTTCCGACCGATTACAAAAAAGGATGATGACAGATGCTGCGCTCACTAAGAAGCTTGAGTCTTGCGACCAAGCAATTTCTACTCCTTTTTTGCGTGACGTTCGCGATGTTTGCCTTTCTCGCAATTAATAACTACAACAGTTCCGCCGAGCTGTTCAAAAACCAAATCGTGGACGATGCCCAGACGCTGATGCTGAGAACTAATCAATTTTTGGACACGTACCTCAATAGCGGGCAAAATATATTGCTGCTGCTGTTCACACAAGCGGAGATGCTTAAATCTTCCACAGATACGGAGGTCGAGGATTTCCTGCGTTCGGTCGCCGAAAACAACAACGCGATTGTGAAGACAATATATGTGTTGCGCGATGACGGCAAAGTGTTCAGCAGCTCGCAGGTATTCTACGAGGTGCTCGGCAATTCGATGCTACCGAAGCTATATGAGCAGGCGCAGCTGAGTTATTCGGCAATCGTCAGCCAGCCCTATGTCTCGCCTCAATCGGGGCGAACGGTAGCGATCGCACGTCCTCTGGTGGATAAAAAGAATGCGCGCGTAGGCGTTGCCGTCGTCGAGCTCGACTTGGATAAGCTCAACCGTAAAATCACCGGGGTAAATTCGGCTAACCAGACCTTCGTGCTGTTGTCGGACAAAAATAATATGGTGACGTACGATAGTCAGACCGACCTATTGCCAGCTAAACCGAATGAGTACCAAACTGTACTGACGGACGATTTTTTCGCCGCAGTGGTCGACCTTCCTGTTGGCACCAGTCACATCGATGGGCCGCAAGGACCACTTGTCACTATCCGGTCGGGGCAAAACCTGCTTGGCTGGTCACTTGTCTTCTTCATCAAAAAAACGTATTTCTATCAGAATATCTCAGCGTTATACGACAATTACAAGACCGTTGCGCTCGTCATGCTCGCTGTACTGCTGCTAGCAGCGTTTACGATCTCGTATTTCTTCACAAGACCGATCCGGCTGCTCGCTTCCCGCATGGACCGGGTACAGGACATGGCCGTCGTGCCGAATATTACGCTGCGCCGGGACGATGAGATCGGACGCCTCGCCCGCAGCTTCAACGCAATGATGGAGCGAATCCGGGGGTTGCTCGACGAGACGAAACGGATGGAGGCGCGCAAGAAGGAACTGGAACTCAAGGTGCTGCAGAGTCAGATTGCGCCGCATTTTCTATACAATACGCTCGCTTGCATCGGAAGTCTTGCCCGACAGCACAAGACGGTCGAAGTGAAGGAGACGATCCGCGCGCTCGTAGGGGTGCTCCAATTCAGCTTCGACAAGACGGATGGATTCGTCCGAGTTGACGAAGAGCTGGAAGGCATGTTTCATTATCTGCAAATCCAGAAGACGCGTTATGGAGACAAGTTCTCGTTCCTTTGCAACGTCGATCCGGCTGCACACGATTACGCGATGTTGAAGCTGACACTGCAGCCAATTGTAGAGAATGCGATATTCCACGGCATCCTGCCAACGGAGCGGGAGGGCAAGCTTGTCATCCGCGGCATAGTGCGACGCGGCGTGATTCGGTTTACTATCCGTGACAATGGCATCGGCATCGATCCGGTCCGGCTGCGCATGGTCCTGGAGCAGCGTATCACGAAGCTTTCGAAGGAACGGTTTACCGGCATTGGCGTACACAACGTACATGACCGGCTCCGCTTACGTTATGGCATCCCTTACGGGATGCGCATCCGCAGCGTGGAGGGGGTCGGCACGATCGTGTCCATCACATTCCCCGCGGTCAAGGCGGAACGGCAGTCGGAGGAATTGGAGTAAGAGATATGATCAACGAGGGGATGTGCTTCGAGCACATCCTTTTGTTTACATACAAGAATTTATAAGTTTTTGTGGTTTATCCTTTTTCAACTAATATGGCCTGGGAGCAGGGAGTTCGGTTATCTTGGCTGGGAAGGAGTCAGAAACGGTAGGTTGGATGGGTTAACTCGTCGATAGAATCGACTAACTCTCGGGAATGAGGGAAGTTAAGCTCGAGTTAGTCGATAGAATCGACTAACTCTCAGGAATGAGGGAAGTTAGGGGCTCGAGTTAGTCGATAAAATCGACAAACAGCCTGAATGTTTCAAATTACTGATTCTGATTACAACATATTGGATGTCCTATGATTACGTGGGATCATCTGGGACCGGTATTAGAAGATTCCAATCGGAAAAACCGGACGCGGAGCGGACGGACAAAGGAAACTCCTTGAAGGAAAGCAGAACAAAAAGGGAGTGAGCAGGAGAGTGGAGAAGCGAAGCGTCCGCCTTTGAAACCGATTCCTAACCACGACAACATTTCAATCAAAGGAATCGATTTCAACAGCGGGTGGAACCTCCTGTTCACTCCCTCCCGCACGCCAAACTGAACACAACCACCAAGGACCTGGCCGTAGGTCGGGTTTTTCTTATTTTGTGAATGTGACGTTTTTGAGCCTAATTTCACAAAAACGATGCATATTGCAACGACTTACCGACTGCTATACTACGATTACTAACTGAAAGCGCAATCAATATGAAAATGAGGTGAACATCATGGAACAGCCGGCTTCGACCGAAGGGCGTGCAGTCCCTCGCACGATCGTCAAGCAGACGCTGCTGCCGAAGAGAGTGTGGCAGTTTCGCGCCTTGTATCTCATGCTTCTACCAGGTGTGATTTACTACGTTATATTCAGATACATCCCGATGTATGGCGTCGTGATCGCGTTCAAGGATTACAACATGCTGGAAGGTATCCTGGCTAGCAATTGGGCCCATCCGTGGAATAAGCATTTCCTGACCTTCTTCCACTCGCCTTACTTCTCCCAACTCATTATGAATACGATGCTGATCAGCCTGTATAAGCTCGTGTTTGGCATGCTGCCGCCGATCATTATGGCGATTCTGTTGAACGAGTGTCGGGTCCGTTGGTTCAAATCGTTGATTCAGACGCTGACGTATATGCCGCATTTTTTATCCTGGGTGATCATTTACGGCATACTGCTCTCGCTGCTGTCGCAAAACTCCGGGCTTGTGAATCATTGGATCAAAGAAGCGGGCGGACAAGCGATTCCGTTCCTGACCTCTACAAGCACGTTCCGCTCGATTCTCGTCAGCTCGGAAATATGGCAAAATCTCGGCTGGGGAGCAATCATTTACCTGGCGGCGATGGCCGGTATCGATCCGACGCTGTATGAAGCAGCCCGTGTAGACGGTGCAAGCCGGTTCCGGATGATATGGCATATCACGATTCCTGGAATTCGAAGTGTTATCGTCATGCTGTTTATTTTGAGGCTAGGTCATATTCTGGACGCCGGCTTCGAACAGATCTACATCTTGTACAACATACAGGTGTATCAGGTTGCAGACATTCTCGATACATGGGTGTTCCGTACCGGTCTGCAGCAGCTTAATTTCAGTCTTGCCTCGGCCGTCGGCTTGTTCAAAGCCGGCATTGGGCTCACACTCGTCCTACTGTCCAATCAAATTGCCAAGCGCTGGGGGGAAGGGATATGGTAAGAGGCGGCGAAGATCGTATATTCAATGGAATCGTCATTTTGATTTTGACCCTTTGCGGAGTGGCTGCCTTGTTCCCGATGCTCTATGTGGTTTCGGTTTCGCTGACCCCGATCAGTGAGGTACTGAAGAACGGAGGGTTCATTTTCATTCCGAAGCAGCTGACGTTCATGGCGTATCATAAGCTGTTAAGCGAATCGGGCATACCCCGCGCCTTCTGGGTGACCATCTTCATTACAGTCGTCGGTACACTGTTCAATATACTCATTACCGTGCTGATGGCCTACCCGCTTAGCCGGAAGCTGTTGCCGGGGCGAAGTATGTTCCTGCTCATGATCGTATTCACGCTGCTATTCAGCGGGGGGATCATTCCGACCTATCTGGTCATCAAGTCCATCGGACTTATCGATTCGGTCTGGGCCATGATCCTGCCCAATCTGGTTGGGAGCTTCAATGTTCTTATTGTTAAGAGCTTCCTCGAACAGTTGCCTGAAGAGCTATTCGAATCGGCCAAAATCGACGGCGCCCGCGAGTTCCGGATTTTGTGGCAAATTGCTATGCCGCTTTCGGTTCCCGTCATGCTGACGGTCGGCCTCTTCTATGCAGTGGGGCATTGGAACGAGTTTTTCCAGGCGATCATGTATGTCACCCATCGTACGCTGTTCCCGCTACAGGTCATTGTACGCGAGCTGTTGATGCAGACCCAGCAGCCGCTTGAGAACGCCGAGAATGTCACCCCGACGGAAACACTGCAGATGGCCGCGGTCGTTCTGGCAAGCGCCCCGATTATTGTGGTGTACCCGTTCTTACAAAAGCACTTCACCAAAGGCATGCTGCTCGGCTCCATTAAAGGTTGATTGCGGGAGGCCGGCGCGTTAACCTGCAGGGACGTGCCGCCGAAACTGCTTCAATATATAGGATAGGGAACTCACTAATATTCTTATTATGAAAGAGAAGGGGTATGTGTATGAATACAAGAACAACAATGTCTGTCTCCCTCATCTCAGTCCTGCTCGGTGGAGCTCTGGCTGGTTGCGGCGGTGGAACGAAAACTGAATCCGGTGCACCCAGCAGTAGCCCAAGCGCTGCTGCAAGCGTCAAGCCATCCGAGCCTGTGAAGCCGGTCAAGCTCGACATCATCGAGAATGCGAGCGGACTTCCCGCACCCGACAAAGATTTTATCAAGCAGGAGCTGGACAAGGCACTCAATACCGACATTTCCCTAACTGCATACGCTGCCTATGATGATTATAAAAACCAGTTGAACGTCCGCATGGCTTCGGGAAATTCACCTGATTTGTTCGGCGTGGATAAAGGGCAGCTGACGCAGTTTAACCAGCAGGGTCTCCTGCTCGACCTGACGCCTTATCTGAACAAGGAGCTGAAGCCGGTGAAGGATTTCATCGGCGAGGATAGCTTCAAGAAAGCGACGATCAACGGTAAAGTGTACGCGGTCGCCAAAGCGCCGACGATTCCTTACGCCACCTATTGGATTCGTAAGGATTGGCTTGACAATTTGAAGCTTCCGGTACCGACAACCTACGAGGAAATGATCAACGTATCGAAGGCGTTCACCGAGCAAGACCCGGACGGCAATGGCAAGAAGGATACGTTCGGCCTTACTGGAGGGAAGCTGGGTGCGTTCGGTCCGGTGTATGGCGGCTATGGCGTGGGCAACCCCGGCGATTTCTATATGAAGGACGGCAAAGTCGTCAACTCCTTATATGAACCTGCGATGAAGGATGCGTTGGCTCTTATTAACAAGTTTATCGCCTCCGGCTCCGTCGATCCCGAGTTGATGGCGAATACCGGCATACAGCATCAAGAGAAAGCGATCAAAGGACAGGCGGGAATCGTCTACCTCGATTGGCCGAATATGACGAAGGACCAGTTCACCGAGCAGATCAAGAAGGTGAACCCGAAGGCCGATTGGCTGCAGATGACACCTCCGAAGGGACCGGCTGGCGCTTACGATGCCGCATTTGATATCGGGATGACCGCAGGCTTATTCGCTATCCCGAAATCACTGGAGAAAGACAAGGTGAAGCTGCAGAAAGTATTCGACCTGCTCAACTACGTGTCTACCAAGGATGGCTCAGCGGTAGTTCAGTTCGGCCAGAAGGGCAAGCACTACAACCTGGAGGGCGACAAGGTCGTTCCTACGGAGCTGATGGGCAAGGAAGCCGGCTATACGTGGCTGTACCAGTTCACCGGCCGGCCGGAGCTGAGCTACCTGCAAGTCAAATTCGCTCCGCAGGCTGCTTATATCGATTTTGCCAACAAGCAGCAGCGCGTCAAGACGCTGGGCGGCTTCATCAGCTATCCAGATGGTTACAACGCGAGCGATGCCGGGCGGTATATCGAGGAGGAATTCACCAAGTTCGCCTACGGCAAAAGACCGCTCAGCGAATACGACGCCTTCCTGAAAACGCTGGAATCGACGATGAACTACAAGACGTACCTCGATTCAGCGCAAAAACAGCTGAAGGATCTCGGTTACGGCAAATAGCACTTATTTCTGCAAGGAGGATACAGGTATGATGGTAAGCGCGTTAGATATTCCGGCACTGGTCCGGCAGTTCGATCAAGACGGGTATCTGCTATTGCAGAACGTCATTTCACCGGAGAAGGTCGCCGAGCTGAACCAAGCGATTGACGGGATTATAGCAGAGGAGCCGGAGTTGCTCTCGTACAATGTATATAACAGCGTGGAACGATCGCCTGCGATCTTGGCGCTCATCGAAGAGCCGGCCATGCTGCCGCTGATGGTCAATCTGCTCGGTTATAACATTCAGCTGCATATCTCGCATCTGACGGTACGCAAGCCCAATCCGCAGGATCTGAAGACGGAAACGAACAGCTTCATCAACTGGCATCAGGACGGCCCCGGGCCGCATTTTCCGACCATTCATGGGCTGACGTCCACCTACTATGTCAAAATCTGCTACATTCTCAGCGACATGTCTGAACCGGACCGGGGCAACACCAAGATTATTCCCGGCAGCCACAAAATGGCAGGGTTCCATCCGGTGCAAACCGACGTAAACGTGCCGGTCGACGGGGAGTTGCAGGTGTGCGGGAAGCCGGGGGATGTATTCATCTTCGCACAAAACCTGTGGCACGCAGGCTCGCCGAACCGCTCGGACTTCACACGTCGCCAATTGTTCATCGGCTACAGTCCGATCTGGATACGCCCGATCGACTATCATAAGGTCTCTCCAGCATTGCTGGAAGGGGCAAGTCCGGTGCGCCGTCAGTTGCTCGGCGACATCAGCGACAACTGCTTCAAATATTATGTGCCGGAAGACCGAATGGTCCCGCTCAAAAGCTTCTGGTTGGGCGGCATCGCCGACACTAGCGCTTACGCGCATTAAATCAAAAACCCGATGAGCCTACGCTCGTCGGGTTTTGATTTCATGCGCGAGTAATCTTTTCACACGACGCGAATGATTCGGGCTACCGGGTGAATGCTGCAACCAAAATTGAAACAATTGGAAGTTAAGCTGCGTCCTATAGATGAGGTGATTCCGCCATGCGAAAAGAGTTGTTAGTTCTCGTCCCCCTGTCTCTGCTGCGAGACAATCCTCAAGCGGACTTGTTCGTCTGGGAGGAAGTGGTCTATCAAAGGGCCAAAGTTGCGAAGATCCAAGATGCTTATGTCGTTTATTGAGGACTCATTGAGGGGTGATCAGAATGAAGATGAATCTCATGCAGGGAATCAGGTATATCAAGCTAGGCCTTGTCTTACTATTGCTCTTCACCATGACGGTTGTGACGGTCGCTTGCGGTAGCGAACCTCCACTTCCTAAAGTCACAGTTGACGGCAAGAAAGTGGAAGTTATGCAAGGCTCGTATTGCTGGAAAAGCTTCACCGGCGGCAAATGTGTCGATATGATCGGACCCAAAGAGCTGATCAAGCACTATGATTACAAAGCGCCACAAGTGAAACCTGGCTCAGAAGTTAGGATCAACTTCGGGAACAAACCGTCGGAACTGTCTGTATCAGACTTAACTGAAACATCCAAACCGATCACACTTAAGGGCTCTTCATCCTTCCAAGTTTCTCAGCAACCAGGCACATATATTTATGGGATCTTCAGCAGGTGGGGGCAAGGTAAGGACGCCAGCTATATTATTTCAGTTGAAGTAAAGCAGTAACATGTCTCCTCTCCCATCTCTTCCCCCTCCTCCGTCTCTGGGAAGATCAAGCCTCTCCATTGCGCAATTTCCCGGTACACAAGAGGGCTAAGCAGCAGCGAATCGTGAGTGAGGTCAGGCAAGATGCGGATGTCGGCCTTATTATACAGGGCGAAGAGTGGACCGTAAGCCTCCGACTTGAACTCTTCGTCCAGCGTTCCAGCAAGTAACAGAGTAGGCTTCGTCAGCGCCCGCAAATCTTCCACATAGTTATCCCTCGGCATACGGCTCAGGGCGAGACGGTAACTGAATGCTGTATTCTCATACCCGTGACTGCCTTCATTCGATTTGTTCTTGACCAGTACAGGCAGCGCATTGAACTTGTGAATCCCCAGTTGGTTCAGTATCGTTAATCCAATAATTCGCGGCAACCCGACGCTGATCATACGGGTCGATTGCTCCTGGGCATAGTTGATCGGGGCTTTATGCGAAATAGCCGGCGCCAGCAGGAGGTAACCCTCGACAAGTGAGGCATACCGGCTTCCAGCGAATCGTATTGCGGTTCCCCCGCCACCGGAATGGCCGCCCATCACGATGGAAGCATGAGGCTGCTCACGCTTGATCACGCGGATCAAATCCGCCAAATCGTCCTCCAGCTGTCCGATATAGTCACAATCGCCGCGTCGTGCCGGATTAGCCCCATAACCGCGCAGATCAGGCGTGTACACTTGGAACAGGCTGCTTGCAGATAGATGCCGAGCGAGAATGTGTAAGTACTGGCCGTCCATGCTGATGCCATGCAGCAATATAAGGACTAGACTCGTGTCTGCTGAATAGTAGCGATAGTCCAGCTTGCTGCCGTCTCTTGCAACGTATGAAGTTCGCTCAGGCAAGTCGGTATAATCAGGTCGAAACTCTGGCAGGGAGGCTAGCACGGTTTCATTAACGAGCTGATGCTTCGGTTGGATTAATAGGAGTAGGAACGGCGTTACGGCAACTAGCAACACTAGTGCGATTAAGATAGCAATGAATAGGATCATTAGGTGTGACCTCCCGTAATCAAAAAGCTGAAAAGCTGTTCAAATCTAGTATATACTGGATGCAAACGGAGCAAAAGGAGTTGTTGGATCGATGCCACGTGTTATCGTATGTCTTCAAGCCTTGTCGGATCAGGACGCAGCGCACATTCGCGCGATTGCACCGCAATATGAGCTGGTGCACGGAACAGAACCGGATAGTTGGCTGTCACGATTGGAAGAGGCAGAGATTGTGATAGGGTGGAGACGCACGGCTGAGGAAGCTTGCTTGAAGCCAGGTACGAGCTTGCGATGGGTGCAGACATGGGGAGCGGGAGTCGATTACGTCGATTTCAACAAGTTCGCCGAATATGGCGTCATGCTGACCAATGCTAGCGGGGTTCACGCCTACCCCATCTCAGAAACGATACTAGCAATGATGCTTGCTTTTACTCGGAAAATAGATCAAACCCTGCGCAATCAGATACAATCAAAATGGCAAAGTGTCGGTCTACTCGGCGAGATACACGGGAAAACTGCAGGTATTCTTGGGGTGGGCGCTATCGGTGAAGAGACCGCGAGGCTGTGCCAAGCTTTCGGAATGACGGTTCTAGGTGTTAGGAGATCAGACGCGACTTCGCCGTACATAGATGAGATGTTTCGGTACGATGGGCTGGAGCAAGTGCTAAGGCGGAGCGACTATGTCATCAACACGCTGCCGCTTACCGCTGAAACACGACATTTTATGGATCGGGAACAGTTCGAATCGATGCGGACCTCCGCGTACTACATCAATATCGGTAGAGGTGGGACGACGAATACGGCTGCATTGGTGGACGCATTGAAGGGCGGCGGAATTGCCGGGGCCGGGCTGGACGTGTTCGAGCAGGAGCCGCTTGCCGATTCCAGTCCTTTGTGGGCGCTGGATAACGTCATCCTTACTCCGCATAATGCCGGTTCAACGGAGGCGTATCAGCAGCGGGCGATGGATATTGTGTTGCACAACTTGCGCGACTACATGGACGGACGGGAGCCGTCACGCAACCGTGTCCATCTACAGCATCAATATTGAAGGGAAGGGATTACTGCCAGCATGGGACGAATCATATATCCTGCCGCCTTGCAACAAGGTGATACGATTGCCATTACTGCTCCGTCCAGCGGAGTACAGGAGAGCAGGCATCACCTGCTAGCCGTTCAAGAACGGCACTTGAACACCAAGGGTTTACTGTATTAGAAGGGCACACGATCTGGACTAACGATAAATGTGTTAGTGCTACTCCAGAGCTACGGGCTGCCGAACTTGAACAACTACTGAAGGACGATGCGGTCCAAACGATCATTCCGCCATGGGGTGGCGAGTTTCTGATGGAGCTGTTGCCCTTGTTGGACTGGGAGCGGCTGAGCAAGTACCCGGCCAAATGGCTGTTGGGCTATTCGGACATTAGCACGCTAACGTTCGCTTATACGCTGATGACCGGTCGAGCGACGGCGCATGGAACGAATTACATCGACCTGGGGGCTAGCTCGCTGGATGCTACGACCGCACGCTGGGCGGATGTCCTTGGTACTGCAGCCGGCGGCACGATCAAGCAGCACTCATCACTGCAATACCGTTCTTCATGGGAGGTGACGGAACCGGATACACCTACCTACTGGTCGGTGTTGGGACAAGCAGATCAAGCGATGCATTTCACTGGCAGGCTAATCGGAGGCTGCCTGGACACACTATCCATCTTATTGGGCACCCGGTTTGCGCCAGTGTCACAATATGAGGATAGCTATTGCCGTGACACGGGGATCGTCTGGTATTTGGAAAGCTGTGAGATGAACGCGGCCGATATGTACAGACATCTGTGGCAAATGCGGGAATGCGGCTGGTTTCACCATACGAATGGCATCATATTCGGTCGAGCCGCTGGGTACTCGGACGTACAGAACTTTGATATGATCGATGCTTTGCATCGGGTGTTCGATCCCCTGCATATTCCGGTCATTTACAATGCCGATATTGGGCATGTCCCGCCACAAATTACATTGGTCAATGGAGCGTTAGCGGAAGTGTCCTGCTCCAATGGACATGGCGATATCCAGATGAGGTTTCGTTAAGCAGGAACTACGATATAGGGGAATTACATAATGATAGGAAGAACAGTAAGAGTATTTCTAGATGAAACAAGAAACGATCCATTCACTCAAGAACATCAGCGTAGCATCGTCGTCAGCGTGTATGTTCCTATTCAAGCGGAACCATGCGATGCTGCTGCATATATAAGTCTGTTCGAGCCTGCTGCGGATCAAGCGCTGGATATGCTCGTTGAGATGGGGGCTGACCGGCAACATATGAGGCAGCTAACAACGAACACCCAGCCTGTAGTTGAAGGTACTCTCCATGGAAACGCTCTGCCAGTCATTATCTATGCCCCGGCATTTGGGGTCGTCAAGGATATGTATTCGTACAATGTTCAACGATTGGTGGAGTCTGGTTTCATTGTGATAGCGGTCGGCTCCACACATGAGTCGATCTTCACGGTATTTCCCGATGGAACGTTCGTGAAGCAACAGGCAGCAGTTGGCAGCTTGGAGGGCAGCGATTTCAAAGGCTGGAAGGAACTTCTGGACGTTAGAGTGCAGGATATAGCTCATGTCCTCGCCCGACTAAGCGAGCTGAATGAACAGGACCCCTTGCTGCGAGGCAAGCTGGATCTGGATGCCGTGGGAATCATCGGGCATTCACTTGGCGGGGCGGCCGCTATGGAAGTGGCAAGAACGATACCGCTCGTTAAGGTGGGCGTTATGATGGACGCGAGCTTCCACCTTCTCGATCTTACACAGGGGGACAGCATCAGCACGCCGTTGCTCGTAATCAGGCAAGAGAAGACGACGTTCGAACAACTGGATGGTGCGATGTCTCCGGCGATACTAGCCCCTTTTCTTCAAGGATATGCAAGACTGCACGATGCCTGTACTGGAACCCATTCCTCGTTTGTTCGGGTGAAGGGTGCATATCATATGACGTTCTGCGATGTGCCACTCCACTTCAACGAGGCGAATGTATGGGAGAAGCATGAGGAAATTAACAGGCTGGTGTGTCCGTTCATGGAGCATTGGCTGCACAAGCGAGAAGAGCGGTTCGATGCGATTTCCCCTGGTGGAAGTTGTGACTTTGAAGTCGAAGGAATTGACCGAGAAGGGAAGCCCTGCAAGCCCAAACTTTTCTTTATCCACGGGATGGAATAGAATAAGTTATAAAGAACTTGTGGATACATAGAGGTGAGTCGTTGTGAAGGTAGCGTTTTTCGATTCAGGTCTCGGCGGGATTACGGTACTGAGGGAAGCGATGAAACAGCTTCCGAACGAGCAATATTTGTATTATGCCGATACGCTTCACGTCCCCTACGGGTCCAAGCCCAAAGATGAGGTCAAGGCGTTCATCCTCCAGTCCGTCGCCAACATTATGCGGCAGCCTGTCAAGGCGCTTGTTGTTGCTTGCAACACAGCCACGAGCGTTGCCATCTCCGAACTGAGAAGCTTGTACGACATTCCGATCTTAGGGATGGAACCCGCGGTCAAGCCGGCTGTGGAGATGAATCGCCATAGAGGGAGGAGGGTCCTCGTTCTCGCCACGCCGCTTACGTTGAAGGAAGCCAAGTATCATGAACTCGTGAACCGTGTGGACGATCTTAGCATTGTGGACTCCTTGCCTTTGCCGGAATTGGTGGGATATTGCGAAGCGCTTCAATTCGACGGTGAGCAGCTTAAGGACTATTTTGCCAACCAATTGGCACGCTACTCCCTTGAGGATTACGGAACCTTGGTGCTGGGTTGTACCCATTATCCATTCTATAGGCAACTATTGGCGGAGCTTCTTCCCCCTCATATTACGATTATCGATGGGAGCCTCGGCACTATCCGAAGATTGCATGACCTGCTCGCCGCCCGTTCTATATTAAGCGATTCGGGAAATGCTAGTGTAGAGTGGATGTGCTCAAGCGGGGATGAAGCGTATATCGATAAAATGAAGACAGCGCTGGCGGCGTATCAAGGTTAACCTGTCAGCTTCTGAGAAAAGAAAGGATGCAGCTATCATGGAGCAAAGATTCGTGAAACAATCGAGATGCTATCGAACGTCCAGAGTGTTTCCAACCGATGTGAACAACCATAATTCCTTATTCGGCGGCAAATTAATGGCCAATATTGACGACATTGCCTCGATCTCGGCGTCCAAGCATTGCCGGAGGTTCGTGGTAACGGCCTCTACCGATTCGGTCGACTTCCTGCGCCCGATCATGACGACGGACTCGGTTACCTTGGAATCGTTCGTTACGTACACAGGCCGGAGCTCGATGGAAGTGTTCGTGAAGGTCATCACGGAGGATCTGAAGAGCGGGGAACGCCAAATTGCGGCAACTTCCTTCCTTACGTTCGTCGCGCTTGACCAGCACAACAAACCGGTTGAAGTGCCGAGGGTCGTTCCAGAGACCGAGGAAGAGAAGAGGTTGCATGAAACGGCGGTGCAGCGAGCAGAGATGCGGCGATTCCGCCGGGAAGAAAGCAAGAAGTTCGCCGATTTCTTAACCGAGACGTTCCCTTGGGAATAAAGGGATCGAACAATAACAATCCCCCTGCTGGACAATGTCTCCGGCAGGGGGATTGTTATTAGAACAAATCTTCAAACACGTCGAACACCGATTTCTTCTTCTTATGCTTCGGGTAGCCGTAACCCGAATGCTTATAGTCATCGTCATCATGCTTACGTCGATCGTCGTAACGCTTGTCCTGCTCATAAGAAGCCGGGCGTTGCTGCTGTGGGGGCTCGTTGCGATATCGGTTGCTCTCCACTTCGCGCTCATAGTCTTGGCGGAACTCCTTGACACCAACCATCAGCTTATCTAGCTCCCCGCGATCCAACCACACACCCTTGCAATCCGGGCACACATCTATCAAGATACCGTCTTTCTCTACCTCACGCATACGTACATCACTGCATACCGGACATTTCATTACTAGCATCCCTCCAGATCTGGCCGTTATATAAGGTTACTACGTTCGAATGGGCTTACGGTTTCCAGATTATCTTATTGTTATTCTGGAATTCCAGAAGGAACCAGGTGCGAAGTTGTCGAATCTAGTAGACAATAATTTCCACTACTGCCTTACGAAGTGGTGTGCCAAGGGGAGCTAAGTTAAACATGAGAAAATTTGTGTGCACCATCCTGTCACTTGTAATCCTGTTGGGATTGCTGGTCCATCCCACTATCGGAAATGCCGAGAGCGAACAAATCCGTATCGAGGATCCGGCTCTTGAACAAGCAATTAAGAAAGAATTGAAGATCACGGATCGCGAATTGAAGAAAGAAGACATGCTGCAATTGAAGTCGCTTTTTCCACAGGGTGGAACGAAGATTAAAAGCTTGAACGGGCTCGAAGCAGCAGTTAATATGCAACGATTGTTTTTGCCGAAGAACGAGATCAAGGATCTAACTCCGCTTCGTGATTTGGACAAGATCGTCTTCCTGGCCTTGGATAACAATCAGATCGAGGACGTATGTCCGATTACACAGTTGACATCGCTGACAACGTTGAACATTAGCGGGAACAAAATTAGTCAGTTCGGCTGTATCGGGAATTTGAAGAAGATCACCGATTTGCTTGCGGATAACAATCAATTTACCGATCTTACCGGAATCGACAAGCTGAAGTCATTACGATGGGCCAATCTATCGAATAATCGGATAACAGACATTTCGCCGTTGGCATCATTGACCAAGTTGGAGCATATTTACTTGGATAACAATGCTGTGAAGGATATGACGCCGCTGCTCAATATCCCGCTTCTGTTCGATGTCCATGTACAGGGCAATCCATCCGGCGCCAACTCCGACATGGCGATCACTAAGCTTCTGAAGCGGGGAGCGGCGGTGAACCAGACTGGAAAAGCTCCAACCAAACCAGCGGCGATCTCCGTTCTAGTTGATGAGAAGCGGGTCGACTTCGATCAGGTGCCGTTCCTGGACTCGGGCAGCACGCTTGTACAGTTCCGCCCCTTGTTCGAGAGGCTGGGCCTAAGTGTTCAGTGGGATGCAGGTACTCGAACGATCACAGGGACCAAACAAGGCTTGAAGCTGGAGCTTCAAATCGACAATACGACGGCGCGTGTGAACGGGCAGGCGGTAGATCTCCCGGTTGCGCCCAAGTTGGTGGGAGACAATACATTCATCCCGACCCGATTCGTTGGGGAGACGCTCAAGTATGATGTGGTCTGGGACGGCAGCAAGGATGCGGTGCGCATCTATACTTCCTCGCAGACCTTCATGTCTCCAGACGGTAAAAGCTCCCTGCAAGCCGGGCACGAGTGGAAATCACAGACTCCTACAAACAAGAACTTCCAGATCCAAATCAAGCATCCAAACCAAGGTCAAATAGGGTTCGGGAGGGTAAGCAAAGCCAGCTTGATCAAAGGAATCACTTTGGATGAGCTTATTGAATTGACGAAGAACAGCATCAAGGACATTAGGGTTACTACCAAGGATACAACACCGAAATCCATAAATGGTCTACCAGCGATGTCCTTCGGATATACCTTCAAATCGGGCGATGAAGAAGCTTTCGCATTTTTGACTCTTATTGAAGGAGACGACAGTTTCTACCAGATCGTATCGGCAGGGCCAAGCTTAGAGTCTATTCAAGCGCTAGAAAAAGTTGAATCCACATTCAAGGTACATCTTTCTATCGATGAGCAGCATCAATTGCGATTTGGCGATTTTACCGCGAAAGCGAGAATGCTGGATGCCGCCCGATATTACAGGGATAAAGGGTTTTTCTCGGCCTGGTCCAAGCTGTCGAATATCGAATTCGAAGCGAAGTTTCTGCAATTTTATCAAGATCGGAAATTCGATAAAAACCCAGATGAAGACCCTTTCCATGCAGATAATGAATATTTCATTTATTCCGATGCCTTTGTGCTGGGCTTGGATACCGAACGTGTCTGGTTCACCAATACAGAGGCTGACGTGAAAGAAGGCAGCAAGGCTTATAATGGGATGCTGGACAAGCTGAGCAAGTTGTCGCAAGGCAAATTCAATCCTACGCAAGTAGAGGAGAAGTGGGTGACGGAGGATGGCCCGCTGCGAGTAGAGTTTATGCTAAATGGCAAGCAGCAAATGATTCACCCTACCTATTACGAAGAATACTTGGATGAGTCGGTAATCTACGACCTGAACGAAATGATCAAGGATTCGGGTTATATGTTCGCTACAGTGTGGGTAGAGGAAGGTATTATGGTGACTTGGCTGAAGCAGGAGGAGAAGACACAGATTGAGAAGGATCGGCTAATGCCTTTCGAATCCGAAACGAACGATTGACCCCTATAAACCTCTGGAGAGTGACCTCCAGGGGTTTATTAGTTTTTGTTGCAATCAATCTTGCTGCTTGAACAAGCCGGATGATTGCAGCGGGCCTAACTGCGACAATCGGAAAGACAGAACAGCCATTTCTTGCGGGGATAAAGCCATATCGGTGTCGAACCAATGCTGGATAACTCCCAAGTTCGCGGAGATTGCATAAGTAACCAGATATTCGACGGGCACAAGCATATCTGCCCCTTGCTGGTAGGTCGCTAATTTCTCATAGAAGTGTTCTCTCATGAAGTTTTTCATATATACCGGAAACGAAGGATCGCCTTTGGGGCCTAGGAAAGTTTTGAAAAATCGTGCATGTTCAGCAAGATACTCGAAGATTTGCAGGGTACTGGGATGGGGATCCTCCCAATTAGGGAGATTTTCCAATTCAAGAGGGCTCATCTGAAAAGAAATTGATTTCATCCCCTGAAGGATTTCTTCCTTAATCTGTGAGAGTAAATCCTCGATATCCATGTAATGCAAGTAAAACGTTCCCCGGTTAATACCAGCCTTTTCGGTTAAGCTTCTTACATTGACAGCTTCAAAGCCCTTTTCCTCCATAATATCCAATAATGCATCATAGAGCATGCGCTTCGTGCGAACGATTCTGCGGTCTGTCGTCGTTGGACTCATTGTTACCCACCGCCTTTCCCTATTAAGTATAGCGGAAAAATAAACAYTCGTAACTAATATGTTCATTAATGAACAGTGCTAACTAAAGTGACGGTTGATTTCCTGACAAGTGTCTATATAATAATCGACATAGATGTTTCTGACCTTTCACTCAGTCGCCATAAGAGGAGAGGTTGGATTCAAAGAGAGGATGTAGTGGAGATGTCAAATCAACAAGCAGGAAGCGCCGATCAGCCGTTTTCGATCCGGCCGCTGATTGGCCCGCTTATGGCTGTTATTATTGGAATGATCATGGTCATTCTGGATAGTACCGTCGTAAACGTAGCTTTACCCCAACTCATGGAGGATTTTCAAGCCTCGGTTACTAAGATCCAATGGACGGTTACCGGTTATACGCTTGCCCTCTCTGCTGTAATTCCGTTGGCTGGTTGGATGACGGACCGATTCGGGGCGAAACGAATTTTCTTGATCACGATCGCCTTCTTTACAATCGGATCCGTTCTGTGTTCCTTCGCGCAGACCGCCGAACAGTTAATCGTATACCGAATTATTCAAGGCCTCGGGGGTGGGATGGTTGCACCGATCGGGATGGCAATGGTGTTCCGTCTTGCTCCTCCAGGGAAGATGGGAGCCGTAATGGGAATGCTGGGCGTACCGATGCTGCTCGCACCAGCACTTGGTCCAGTATTGTCCGGATATTTTATCGAGTATTCGACATGGCATTGGATCTTCCTGATCAACTTGCCTATCGGGATTATTGCGGTCCTGGTCGGAATCAAGTATTTGCCCAAGTTGGAGCGCAAAGCCGTGCCATCGCTTGATTTCATGGGTATGATACTGGCTCCAATCGCTTTTGCCACGCTGGCTTTTGCCGTTAGTGAAGGCGGGAAGAGCTGGACCTCGACACAGACGTTGGTCAGCTTGCTGATCGGTGGGATTGCGCTCATTCTATTCATTATCGTGGAATTGCGTCAGAAGCAGCCACTGCTAGAACTACGAGTGTTCGGTTCGTCGGATTTCCGAAGAGGGATCGTTATTGTATGGCTCATGCAAATTGCTTTGTTCGGGGTATTCATTCTCGTCCCGCTGTTCCTGCAACAAGTGAAAGGCTATGGAGCGTTAAACACTGGGTTAATCCTGCTGCCGCAAGCATTGGCTTCCGGCGTAATGATGCCTATAGGCGGCAAGCTGTTCGACAAGTTGGGAGCACGACCACTAGCTTTAGTCGGCTTGTCGATCATTACCGCATCACTCGTCATGCTTGCCCAGATTAATATGCAGACAGGTGTAGGCTATATTATTAGCTCGCTTATCCTGATGGGAGCCGGAATGGGACTATCCATGATGGCGATCAACACGCATGTACTGCAAGCCGCGCCTCGTAACTTGGTTAACCGGGTAACTCCGCTCACAACAGCGGCGCAGCAAGTTATGGTCTCGTTCGCAGTTGCGGGTATGACTGGTTTCCTCTCGTCGAGAGTATCCGAGCGTATGACGGGTGCTGGCAACCCGCTAGAAGCGGCTGTTGCCTCTTATGGCGATACGTTCTACTTGGCGGCGGCCATCGCTGCACTGGGCATCTTATTCTCACTTATCCTGCGTAGGCCCAAGCAGGAGAAAGAGCCGGCAGGCGAGGGAGATCAGCCGAATGCGGCTATGATGGCAGGGCATTAGACATTAGCATACTCGGGTAATCAAAAGGCTATCCTTCGGTCTTGAAATACGACCAAGGGATAGCCTTATTGTTTATACTTGGAGCATGTCCTGGCACTTCTGCTGATCCAGCAGGTTGCCGACATAAAATGCGCCGAAATCGCCATAACGGGCGCTGACTTCATCGAACCGCATTTCGTACACGAGCTTCTTGAACGTTAGTGCGTCGTCCGCGAACAACGTCACGCCCCACTCCCAATCATCGAGTCCGACGGAACCGGAAATGATCTGCTTCACACGTCCTGCATAGCTACGTCCAATCATGCCGTGACTACGCATCATCGTGCGACGGTCTTCCATGCTCAGCATGTACCAGTTGTCGTTACCGGAGCGGCGCTTGTTCATCGGGTAGAAGCAGATGTGCTTGGCCTTAGGAAGGGTTGGCTTCAGTCTGGTCATTATTTCCGGATCATCCATCGGGTTGACACCGGGCTTGGACATGTAATTGCTAAGTTCGACGACCGACACATAGGAGTAGGCTGGAACTGTGTAACGGGCGAAAGTCGTTTTATTGAAAGCTGTTTCGATTGCGCTCAGTTCTTCCAGTGTTTCACGAAGATGCATGAAGACGAAGTCGGCCTTCTGACCCACGATTTGATAAAAGGCCGTGCTGCCTTGCTTGCTTTCTTCGTTGGTACGATATTCATGGAGCAGCGAGTATAGCTCGTCCTCCGCTTGCGCGCGCTTCTCTGGGGTTAATTGCTTCCAGGCGGACCAATCTATCGTTCGGAAATCATGAAGGGCGTACCAGCCTTCTAACGTTTGTACGGTGTCGCTCATCGTTTATTCATGGCTCCTTTGTGTGAGAGGTTTTTCTACAAGTATTGTAGCGAAACGGGCAACAAAGGGCAAACGCTGTCACAGAGCTGTCACCTTCTCCCCTCAATCCGAAGTGGAATGCAGCGGATTAGCGAGGGCGGGTTGACTTTGTCCGCTGGGCTTTTTACACTAGAAGGAAAGACATTAATTAGTGGCAGGAGGAGCGCAAGATGATCCAATTGATCATTGCGGCATTGCTCATATTTGTTCTGGCGTTCGGAATCGGTTTTATATTCAACATGTTGTTGAAAACCACTTTGTTTCCGGTGTATTTATACGCGGTTGTCGTGATCGGAATGCTGATGTACTGGGCCTGGAAATCCGGGTCGTTGTGGGATAATCTGTCCCGCTACACGGTGGTCGACTATGCCCCGTTCGTCGTCGGGTTGGTTGGTGCCTACTTAAGCGGCAATGCGATTAAAGCGCTGCGTGTTCGAGGTTTCAAGATGTTCTAGCAGTCTGACCGACTAAAGCAAATCGTGAATATTTATTGCTGAGGTTAGTGCGGGAAAGGGATGGCACTCTAACGCTGTTGAAATTCAACTCGCCGGACAGACTTCTATGGAATGGAATGGAATGGAATGGAATGGATGATGAAGAAAGGATGGCCTGGAGGCTATCCTTTTTTGATGCTGAGGCTGATTCGTACGAATCCTGCAAAAGTACATGATTTTTGATCCGTTTTGGACAGTGAGAGGAAGAAAATCCTGCACTTTTGCAACATTCTGGAATTTTAACATGCCACTTGGAAGATGTAATGCCTTGATAGAAAGAGGAACAAGAGTATAATAGCGATCGTAACCCCTCTGCATCTAGCAGACGATGGCGATGAAAAGAAAGTAGAACGTCGTTCCGCTAATTCTGCGAAAAACACCATTTTTGCTTCGGAAGTGGAACGTCGTTCTCTTATTTCGCTGTTTGGGTCTGTGCTGACCCTCAATTAACCTTAATAAGGGAATGACGTTCCGTAACAGGGTATAATTCCCGGCTTGAAACCCATATAACGGAACCACGTTCCCTTTCATTTGATGATGATCGTCCATTTGTTATCTTGCTCGGATGCCTGAACATGAGACTTAGTCATCGAGGGATCGCCTAGATCGTGTAATTATTCATATTACTAGAGGGTGTAGACCGCTTCTGAGCAACGCCTCAGGGTGGTTTTTCTTTTTTCCGGCGTCGGAATTTGTGATAGAATGGAGGTAGCTGACTTCTTTTGTCGATAAGAAGTCGCCTGAGATAGGAGCTATTCGAGATGAGAATGACCAACATGCACCATTTTACCGAGAATCATCGGTTCTATGTATACCGGGAGTTTGCGCTTGGGGTATTGGAGCTCAAGATGCTGACGAATATATACCAGCCTATGATAGGCGCCTATGCGATCAGTATATATCAGACGTTGGCGCACCAGGTTCCGGCCGACCGGACAGGCTATTCCGAGCTGGATCAGCAGCGGAAGCTGTTCCTTGCCTTGGATCTGGAGCCGGGTGAGCGGGGGCGTAAGCATTTCGTCGAGCAGACGTCCCGCCTGGAAGCCGTCGGACTGCTGCAGACTACACGCAAGTACGTGCCAGCCATTGATGATTATATGTATGAATACCAGTTGCTTGCACCGATGTCGCCGGATGAGTTTTTCAAGAATCAACATCTGGTTATGCTGTTGCGGGACAAGGTAGGCAAATATGCGGTTCTATCATTGAGAGAGGCATTCCTGTGTCCGGAACCGGAAGAATTGGCCGATCCCGAAACCGTGGCCGAGAACATTTCTGTGCCATTCTATGATTTGTTTCAATTGAATACGCAGGTGATAGACTTCGAGCTGGAGCAAGCGTTATTTGAAACCGCGCCAGCCCGTGAGCGATCACCCGGCCTCGATGTGACGACTAAGGCGTTCCATTACAGCGAGCTGATGATGCGGTTTCCACGTGAATCGAGCAACCGTCCGTTCGTCGAAGCACTCCGCTATGAGCCGCAGCAGATGATCGCAATCAATATGACGGCTCGGAAGTTCGCACTGACATTGCAGGAAACGTGCCGATTGCTGGACGAAGACGGCATGTTCTCGGAGGCGGGCGAGCTGCAGGTGGAGATGCTGCAATACAAGGCTAATCTG
Organism: Paenibacillus sp. P4_E11; assembly: GCF_056401635.1. Taxonomy (NCBI): domain Bacteria; kingdom Bacillati; phylum Bacillota; class Bacilli; order Caryophanales; family Paenibacillaceae; genus Paenibacillus; species Paenibacillus sp. P4_E11. The sequence goes on from NZ_JBFUIX010000017.1 coordinate 47,717, forward strand.
AACTACAGACAAGGAAAAAAACGTGACGAGGAACGGGAGCGGCATTTGGTGAAGGCTACGGATGCGGCTGCTGCTGTTACGACTGGGAATCGTGCTGCTGCGGACACGGACGATTCGCAATGGGAAGGTACCGAAGAGAAGACGGTGGAGATGAGCTACTACTTGGACGTGCCCGCCATGTTCGTGGGGCAGTGCGACGTTCATCAGTACAATGCGTTGCTTCGCAATGAACCGTATACAGGGCTCTTGGGACGGTTTTTCCCGAAAGGCTCGGTCCCGAAGACCGTATCAGACATATTTGAGAAAATCGATATTAACTATCGGTTGCCCGATGAAGTTATTAATGTGATGATTCATCACTTGCACGTGTATAAGGAGTCATCGTGGACCAAGGGATATATCGACACCGTAGCTTCCAATATGCTAGCGAAGGGCGTCGGCACATACGAGCAGGCCGTTGACTACATTCGTGACCAGACGGAGAAGCGGATGAATCATGCCGCAGGTCGGGCGAATGGGGGACAGGCTGCATCAAGAACCGGTATGGGATCAGGGAGTTCAAGAGGGAGCCGCAGCTCTACGGCTAACCGTTCGAACAAACCGAAGATCTCGATTATTACGGATGTCCCAGCAGCCGCTCCACTTACGAGTGAACAGTTAGAGGCGATGCGCAAGAAAGCGCTCAAGCTGGATGGTAAATTGAAGTGAGGGTGGTGTAGAAGACCATGGAATCTTTATCGCGAATGTTATCGAGCATGCCGGATATGTCCTTTATGCAAAAGGCGGAGAAGACGATTCGTGAGCTTCTGGACGATCCGCTGATCGCCAAGMTGCGCGCCAAGCATCCCGAATTGGACGAGCATACGATCAAAATTCATATGAACCGGTTGTATCAGTATGTGACCGAGTATCGGAATTGTTCGAATTGTCCAGGACTGGACAACTGCCCGAACGATTTCCAAGGACATTATACCCGGCTATCCGTGGAGCAGACGGGCGATCATACGTACATTCATGATCACAAGGTATCGTGCAAGAAATGGATCGCTCAGAACAATCAGGAATCGATCCGCAGTCGAATCCGCAGCTTCTATGTGGATGATAAGGCGCTTGAAGACGGCTATTCCAGTGAAGAGATCTTGTTCATGGACATGGAACGGGCCCAATCCGTCAGTCACCTGCAGGATTACATCGATAAGACGAAGGAAGAAGGGTTGCAGAAGGACGGGCTGTACCTGGTCGGTAAGTTCGGCACAGGCAAGACGTTCCTGATGTGCTATATGCTGTACCAGTTGGCTAAGGAAGGATTGACCGGCGCGATTGTGTATATGCCAGATTTTGTTGAGGATTTGAAGGCGATGATTCAGGAGCCACATAGGCTGAAGGAGACGGTCGAGCTGATGAAGGAGACCGATCTGCTCGTGTTCGACGATATTGGAGCGGAGAACTTGAATCCGTGGGCGCGTGACCATGTGATGGGCGCGATCCTGAATTACCGGATGAATCGGAAGCCTACATTCTACACTTCGAACTACGAGCTTGATGAACTGGAGCGGCACTTCAGCTTCACGAATCGTGACGGAGACGAGGAGTTCAAGGGTCAACGCATTATGGACCGCATTCGGCCATTCGTCAGTGTACTCAAGGTCGGGGGCTACAACAAGCGTGGAGCGGGGAAGACATTGTAGAGGCGTTGTAGAGGCGGTTGCGTTCGCACGCAGCTTCCCTTACAATGGAGTTGCCAATTAGGTCAGTTTCAGCTTGTGAAGTGCATTTTTTTTACATAAAGGAGATGTCGAGATGAACGTGAAGATTACTCGCAATGCAGCCAAGATCGTGCTGCAGGAGTTGGAGAAGGAAGAGAATAAGGAGCTCATGTTGCGCGTGCTCGTTACACATAGTCATGGTGATCACGCTCATTATGGGCTGGATCTGGACAAGCCGRGTGATAATGACGAGGTGGTGACAACGGATAAGGGCTTCGACATTATCGTTGCGAAGGATCAACCGCTGCTGGATGGCGTGAAGATTGACTACTTATTCGGCAAAGAAGAAGGTTTCGTCATCATCAACCCGAGCAAGGGCAACCACGGCGACCATTAATTCGTAAGTACAATGAAACAGAGCCCCCGCAAGGGAGGCTCTGTTTCATTGTGGGCAATTATATGTACAGCTTAATAATGGTTGCCGCAAGTGCCATCAGAAAGAAAAAGCCGAACGTAACGCCCAAACCGATTCCCACATCCATGAAATCGTTGCTAGGTTCTTCGTTAACGTGAAGTCTAGGGTCCGTCATACTAGTATTCCTCCTATATTGCCCAATAAGTGAAGCTATGGCAGGTTAAATCTAATCGGATCTGATGTGACTAGTATACCCAACCAACGCTGGCATTGTAAAGGTGAGAAAGTGACAATTGTGCAACAAATGCATGACAAGGGTGCTGATGTCTACAGTTTCAGTATGCACCAGTATTACGCGTAACATGCACCCTGTATTATACAGAGGGTGTTACTTATGATTTGAGCCTGTTTGTGGTACACTTTACATGTTGACCAAAATTGATTAATATTACAGCATACCCCTTCTTTGATCCATGCAGAAGACGGGAGCCCTAAGCAATTAAGTACTTTTTGCGCATAATAAATACAGAGAAGGAGGCAATAAATCATGGCAATTGTTAGCGTATCAGACCAGACATTTAAATCAGAAGTAGAGGGTAGCGGGACGGTTCTCGTGGACTTCTGGGCACCATGGTGCGGACCTTGCAAGATGATCGCGCCGGTTCTGGAGGAACTTGATCAAGAGGTTGGAACCCAACTGAAGATTGCTAAAGTGAACGTTGACGACAACCCGGAATCCGCTTCGCGCTTTGGCGTTATGAGCATTCCTACGCTGATCGTCTTCAAAGACGGACAGCCTGTCGATAAAATAGTCGGGTTCAAACCGAAGGACGCCCTGAAAAGCGTTGTAAGCCGCCATATGTAATGAATCACCTTATCAGGTGGATCTTGTATCGAAGAGAAGGCTCTTTTTCGGCTAGCTGAAGAAGGGCCTTTTCTGAACGATTCAGAATGATTAATTTCGCTGATTGTTCATCGTCTCGGCAAACGCATGGCGTCAAAGGACGCCTTTTGGCGTTTATCCTTGTGAATGAATGCGGACAAGAAAGGAGGTTGGTAGGTAATGAACGACAGCGACAAGAGCGCAATCCAGATTGCCATTCGCAATAAGCTGGCGCTGCTGCCGGGGCAACCAGGCTGTTATTTGATGAAAAATCAGGACGGCACTATTATTTATGTAGGGAAGGCGAAAGTGCTAAAAAACCGGGTGCGTTCGTATTTCATGGGCAGCCATGATGCGAAGACCCAGCGGCTTGTATCGGAAATATGTGATTTTGAGTACATCGTCACGTCCAGCAATGTGGAAGCACTCATTCTTGAATGTAACTTGATCAAGAAGCACCATCCCCGTTACAACGTACTGCTGAAGGACGATAAGTCGTTTCCGTATATCAAAATAACGAATGAAACGCATCCGCGATTAGAGGTTACGAGAAAAGTATTGAAAGACAAGGGCAAGTACTTCGGCCCTTATCCGAATGCTTTCGCCGCTCAGCAGACGAAGAAGCTGCTCGACCGGATGTTCCCGCTGCGCAAGTGCAAGACGATGCCGGATCGCGTCTGTCTCTACTATCACCTAGGCCAATGCTTGGCCCCATGCGAGTATGAGGTGGCGCAGACGGAGAACGACAAGCTGGTGCAGCAAATTTCCCGTTTCTTGGGCGGAGGGCACGAACAGATCAAGGATGAGCTGACCAGCAAGATGCACGCAGCCGCAGAAGAACTGAACTTCGAACGGGCCAAGGAGCTGCGTGATCAGATCATTAGCATAGATGCGCTGATGGAGAAGCAGAAGATTACGATAGCCGATTCGGGGGATCGCGATGTGTTCGGCTATGCGGTGGACAAGGGTTGGATGTGCGTCCAGATTCTGTATATCCGTCAAGGCAAGCTTGTGGAACGCCGCACGTCATCATTCCCCTACTATAGTGATGCCTATGACGATTTCATCTCGTTCGTGACGCAATATTACAGCGACAACCCGGCTCTGCCACGGGAGATCTTCTTACCGGTTGAGGGAGCTGCCGCGGTGCCGGAAGCCGCCGCTGTTACGGCCGCGACTGCAGCAGCTACAGAAACGGTGGCTGATCCAGAGGCAGCTGGAGCCGATCCTGACGCCGTTCCGGCTTCTGCCGCTGCACTAGCCGCCGCCGTCTTCGCAGAGGCTCCCGATGCAGCGGATGACGTGGCTGCGGAGGCCGATATACCAGCGGCAGCCAAGGATACGCGCGAAGCGCTGGAGAGCTGGCTGAAGGTCAAGGTGTTCCAGCCGCAACGTGGCTTGAAGAAGCAACTGGTCGGCATGGCTACGGAGAACGCAAGAGTAGGGCTAGAGGAGAAATTCCGCTTGATCGAACGGGATGAGAGCCGGACGGTGAAGGCGGTCGAGAATCTGGGCAACTGGCTCGGCACGAACACGATCAGCCGTATCGAAGCGTTCGATAATTCGAACATTCAAGGGACCGATCCGGTATCCGCGATGGTCGTATTCGTCGACGGCAAGCCGGACCGCAAGGAATACCGCAAGTACAAAGTCAAGACGGTGCAAGGGCCGGACGACTATGAGACGATGCGAGAAGTCATTCGACGCCGCTACGAGCGCGTGCTGAAGGAGAGCTTGCCGCTACCTGATCTTGTCGTTGTGGACGGTGGCAAGGGGCAGATCTCTGCAGCGCTGGACGTGCTAGAGAATGAACTCGGGCTCTACATTCCGGTATGTGGTCTCGTGAAGGATGCCAAGCATAAGACCGCCCAGCTTATGTCAGGCGACCCTGCTGAAGTTGTACCGCTTCCCCGCGACAGCCAGGAGTTTTACTTGCTGCAGCGCATCCAGGACGAGGTCCATCGATTCGCCATCACCTTTCATCGACAGACGCGCAACAAGTCTATGGTCGCTTCCCAGCTGGATGCGATACCCGGAATCGGTGAGAAGCGCAGGAAAGCGCTGCTCAAGCATTTCGGCTCGCTCAAGAAGATCCGTGAAGCGGCGATCGAAGACTTCCGCCCGCTCGGGATCGGCGAGAAGTTGGCTAGCGAGATCATGAAGGCTCTTCAGGGCGAAGAGTCAGGCCCGGAGCACGACCCGATCTCTTGAATAGACGACCATGCAGAAGCCAGATCACAATAGCGGCTAGAGCCGGAAATGCGATGTAGAATACGCCGGCTATCGAATAACCTGCGTTTTCCCAGCCGATCAATGGCAGCCCCATCAATGTGCTGTCGATGATGGCGTGGGTGAATAAGGCCGTCAGGAAGCCGTACTTCAAGAGTGCGTAGCCGAACAACAGCCCTAGCAGCGTGACTTCAATGAGCCGGGTATACACCGGGTAAATCGGATATTGTGTGTGGCCAAATGCCCATATAAGGCTAGGGGCTAACACAGCGATGAATGTGCTGCGAATCAAGCGCTGGAAGAAGGCGATCCCGAACAGCCGATAGATCGCTTCCTCGGATATGGCTGCTGTCCAGGCCATGAGCGGGAACCATCCCACGTGCAGGAAGTTGTAGTAGGAGCTGGACGGATCATTGACCGACCACATGCCGAAGCCAGCCTGCGCGATCCAGAGCATTACCCCTTGTAAGCCTAGCATGAATATACCCAGTCCATACCCCCTCCCCATAGCCTGGAGGGTCTCACGGCCGAAGGAGGAATCGCTCCACTTCGGCCATTTGGACGTTCCTTGTATTCGCCACAATGTACCTCCCGCGGCTAAGGACAGATAGGTGGCAATCCCTAGGGCAAGCGCGAATAGGCTGGAAACGATGATAAGCAGGATAGCCGTGGCGTGGCCCATGAATGGATCTTCGCTTTCCGAATAGCCCATAGCTTGGAGGGCAGGCAGCTGATTCCAGTTGTTGAACAAGTATAAGGCCACGAAAGCGAATACGAGCAGCAGCCCTTGGCCGAAGGCCGTCTTCTTGCGGTATCGAATGGCATAGAAAATGGCGGCTAGCGCCATGATTCCAGTCAATATCAGGCTCCACCGTGACATATTGCCAGATGCACTATCCTGCTCATCCAGCCATGCCGCATACGAGGAAGGAACTTGAAAGGCCGCATGGTAGGCGGTCACTTCGGTTCCTCGTACTTCAACCTCGACCACGAGATGGGCTTCTCCGATTTTCTCTTCCGGATACGAGAATTTGAACCGATTCGGATGTTTGGAATCCGGGCCGACGACCGAATACGGCTTCCCCAGCTTTTGCGTATTCGCTAAGTACGTTTCGGCGATGCGCTGTCCTTCTTCCTTGGAAGGTGCCGGTTCTTTATGATTCACACGCCATCCCAGCACGTTCCCCTGAACCATGTCCAAGTCCAGTAAGTAGGCCGTTCCGAAGCTATTCTTCAACTCCACTTGCCAATATTCCACCGGATAAGTCTGTATGTATCGATGCGCGTAATCCGTAACGAGCTTATTTTTGAGTAAATACCCGCTAACCAATGGATCAGACTGAAAGGATACGGGATTATGGCTGAGCGAACCTGTCATCCCCTTTTGCTGCTTGACCCAAGACTCGGCGGCTTCAATCACCGCTTGCTTGCTTATTACTTTGTCTGCTTCGGCGGATAATCTGGAGCCATCGCGATCGCTGCTGGAAGCCCCCCAGTTCGACAATACAAATAATAGGATGCCAATCACAGCTAACGTGAACCATCTGAAACGCAACAGGTAGGGACGCATGGGCATTCACCTTTCTCTTTTTGCTACTCGTAGGGATATTTTTCAAGTTATCATAGATGGGGATGAAAACCAACTTCTTTAGGCGGGTAGATCAGTTCTGGCTAAAATCGAAGTAACCGCTCAATAGTTCAGGCTAACCCATGAAAACTAGGGCCTAGCTGCGCCAATTTGTCAGTGTTAACGCTTTCTAAGCCGTATTTCAGCTAAAAATGACTTTGTACAAACGAATCCAACAGGCTTATAATACGAATCAATTGAACAAAAAGCCGAATTTCCAAGCGAAAACGGGGGAACCATTAAGTAGGGGTGAATTTTGCCAGCCGTGTAAGTGAAACGGAAGGTGAATAGGGTGGCCTGCCATCCGAATCCGTCAGCTAACTTCGTAGGCTATGACAGGGAACCAGACCTTTAAGGGCGTTGGGATTCCAGTGCCTTTTTTCTGTTGCCCACATAATGGAACGTTCGCATTCGAAGACCCATAATAACGTTAAATTAACGATGAGGTGACATGGTTTGAGTGTGGCCAAGAAGTTTTACCAACTGACTCCTCCGCAAATATTGGCGCTCGGTTTCGGATTTATCATACTGTTGGGTGGTGTGTTATTGTCGCTACCCATCTCCTCCAAGAGCGGCCTGGGGCTTGATTTCATCGATGCCTTATTCACCTCAACTTCGGCTACATGTGTTACAGGGCTTGTTGTTGCAGACACGGGAACTTATTTTAGCGTATTCGGCCAAGTTGTCATTATGCTCCTCATTCAAGTTGGGGGACTTGGCTTCATGACAATGTCTACGCTGTTCGCGATAGTGCTGCGGAAGCGGATATCCTTGAAGGAACGGCTCATCTTGCAAGAGGCTATGAACCAGGGAAGCATGGAAGGCATCGTGCGTCTGATCCGCAAAGTTATTATATACTCCGTCTCAATTGAGCTGACTGCGGCTCTTATTTATACGATTCGTTGGTCATTTGATATGAGCATCGGTAAGGCGGCCTACTTCGGGGCGTTTCATGCTGTTGCGATGTTTAACAATGCGGGCTTCGACCTGTTCGGAGGCTTCCGCAGCCTGACGATGTATGTGGACGATCCGGTCGTGAACCTCGTGACGATATTGCTCATTATTCTAGGTGGGATTGGCTTCATTGTTTTGTCAGACTTGATCGATTATCGGAAAATGCGTAAGCTGTCGCTTCATTCCAAGGTTGTATTGAGCGCCACTTCCGTGTTAATAGTTCTTGGAACCGTGGTCGTCTACGTCTTCGAGTATTCGAATCCGATGACACTTGGGCCTTTGAACTGGATGGGGAAAATATGGGGAGCCTTGTTCCAATCGGTCACTCCACGTACGGCTGGTGCAAATACGGTTGATATCGGTGCTATGCGGCAGGCCACCCAGTTCTTCATCATTATTCTGATGTTTATCGGGGCCTCTCCAGGTTCGACTGGTGGAGGGATCAAGACGACGACCTTTACAACCCTGATTGGTGCTGTGATTGCCATGATTCGCGGTAAGGAAGACATTGTGCTGTTCCATAACCGTCTGGCCAAGGATCGGATTTATAAAGCGATCACGCTTACGATTATCGCTCTATTCCTGGTCGTACTCGTCTCGATGATACTGTCCACGACCGAGGATCACAGCTTCCTTATGATCTTGTTCGAAGTTACATCGGCGTTCGGTACGGTAGGGTTGACGATGGGATTGACGTCTGATCTGACCACATTCGGTAAAATTGTCATCATGCTCACGATGTTCGCAGGCAGGTTAGGACCTCTGACACTGGCTTATGCATTGGGACCTAAGGCAGAAAAGGAACTATATAGACATCCGGAAGGAAAAATCATAATCGGTTAGGGGATAATAGAACCATCATGAAAATGAAGCAATTTGCCATTATCGGTCTTGGAAGATTCGGCTCCGCTCTGGGCGCTGAGCTTATCCAGCAAGGACTGGAAGTCATGGGGATCGACAAGGATGAAGAAGTCGTAGACGATATGGCCGACAAGCTGACGCATGTCATCGCTGCTGACTGCACGGACGAGGAGACGCTCAAGGCGATTGGCATCCGTAATTTCGATTGTGTAATTGTGGCGATCGGCGACGATATTCAATCGAGTATCTTAACTACTCTGCTGCTGAAAGACCTGGGCGTGAAGATGGTCGTAGCGAAAGCACTGTCCGAGCTGCACGGGAAAGTGTTGGAGCGTATCGGTGTAGACCGCGTCATCTTCCCGGAACGGGAGATGGGCATTCGAGTTGCCCACCAGCTTACTTCGCCTAACCTGCTCGATTATATCGAGCTGTCGAAGGAATATTCGATTGCCGAGCTGTCTGTACCCAAGTGTATGGATGGCCGCTCCTTGAAAGACTTGGATCCACGGGCGAGACACGGGTGCAGCGTAGTGGCGATCAACAAGAAGAGCGGTGTAGTTATCGCTCCCAGTGCTGACGACGTCCTGGCTGAGAAGGACGTTATGGTCATCATTGGGACGAATAAGCAGATCGAACATTTCGAGCAGGAACTGGTCAACAGGTAATAGTTAGATCGTACTTTAGATTGCTGGATTGCGGAGGATTGTAAGTGGAGCAGGAAACGGGTATCGTTATTCAACATGTGTTGCTGCTACTTGTACTCATATTCGGTATTGGAATGGTCTCAGGTCGGATTGCCGTGGCATTGCGTATTCCTGATGTGGCGATGTTTCTCGTTGCGGGAATCGTGGTGGGTCAGGGCTTACACTGGGTCAATGAACCTTCGACCTCGTTCACGAATCAGTTCATCCTAACGGTAGGCTCTGTGCTTATCCTCTTCGACGGAGGGCGGAATATTCGCTTGTCTGGGTTGAAGAAGGTTTGGCTGACGCTTACGCTGCTCAGCGTCCCGGGTGTGCTTATCACCGCCGGTCTCGTTGGGCTGACAGCCCATTACGCGCTCGGGATCCCGATGCCTTATGCGCTTCTGCTAGGTGCGATTATCAGTTCGACGGACCCGGCCACGATAATCCCGGTGTTCCGGCAAGTGAAGATTCGCAAGAAGATTCGTGAAACGGTGGAGAGTGAGTCGGCGTTCAACGATGCGACAGGCTCGATTCTTACTTTCTCAATCATAGCCTATATCATGGGGACGGAGCATGTATCGCTGGGCGGAGCGGCGCTGAATTTCGCCGTATCGGCGATAGGGGGCATATTGGTTGGTTGTGTACTAGCGCTGATTGTATCTTTCCTAGTGGCGCATTTCCGACTAGGTTACTTTCGGGATTATACGACGATTGCTATGATCGGCACGGCAATTACCGCTTATTTGATCGGCGATGTCCTTCATGTGAGCGGGTTCATGGCGACCTTCTCGGCGGGTCTCATCTGGGGGAATAGCTCGATCTTCGGCCTACGGATGGAGGACAAGCAGCATGAGATGGCTCACTTCACCGATAACATCACGATCATTATGCGGATGTTGATCTTTATCCTGCTGGGCAGTCAAGTGGACTTCGCGCACGTGTACGAGTATTTGTGGCCGAGTCTTGGGGTCATGTTCGTGTTCATGTTCATTGCGCGGCCTATTACTGTGTTCGTGTGCGCCCTGCCGGATCGCCGGGCATCCTGGACGTGGCGGGAACTACTCTTCATGTGCTGGGTGCGGGAGACCGGCGTCATTCCTGCGGCGTTATCCGGGATGGTGGCCGGGCTAGGCCTTGCCCATACGGATGCGATCGCGTCCGTCACCTTCCTTGCGATTCTGCTAACGATCTTACTCCAGGCGAGCACGACCGCGTATGTGGGGCGCAAGCTTGGGCTTGAGGAGATGCCTAAGTTGGGACGATAAGTGGGTGTGTGGTTGCTGTGGTTGATGTGGTTGCGAAAAAATACGCTACAAGTTCCTCCCATACATCTGAGGAATGGTAAGGCGGTCAGTAGAGGAGATTAGTAGATGAAGGAAGCGTGCGAGAAGGATGAAATTCAGAACGCAATGAAAGCGTATCCGAATGAGACAGAGCTTGAAGCTTGGGTGCAATCAATCTGGGAGCTGGCAGATGCATCACCTTGTGAGGTGGAGCTAGTCGCGGCTGAAGCAGGGAAGTCGATCCTGGGAGTTCACCACTACCGGCACGAATTTCATTACGTCAAGCTAACACCTGCGGGAATGGAGCCGTTCTATGCGTACTGGCAGCCTTGCTCGACGCAACAGGCACCGTTGTTGGTTCACGTACCTGGCTATAGTGCTGAGATAAGCATGCATCCGGAATTCGTCTCCCAAGGGTTCCATGTATTGCATATATCGCCTCTTGGCTACGGGACGCCATGGGGGTTCGACGAGTCGAAGCGACGAGACGGGGATTGGCCTGTGCTGCGCGATACGGTGACGAGCCGGGCACAGGGCGGCTACAGACTGTGGCTGACCCACTGTGTGATGGCGGTTCGTTGGGCGCAGAGCTTGGAGGTCGCCGCGACAGATCGCCTCTCCTTCTTCGGCACGAGCCAGGGTGGCGGCGGTGCGCTGCTGCTCGGCTCGGTATTCCGCGGTCGCGGGGTGCGCTGTGTGGCCGCCGACCTGCCGTTCCTCACGAATTACCCGCTAGCTGGCAATCACGGCTCTTACTGGCGTGTCGCACAAGCATTGCAGGAAATAGACGTAATGGAAGATGGCTGGAAGGCACTTGGCTATATCGACACGATGTCGCATGCGTCGAGGCTTGACATCCCGGTCATGTTGACTGCAGGCGGGAACGATTCGGCTTGCCCGCCAGATACAATAGAAGCGTTGTACCGGCAACTGCCAGGAACACGCTCGTATACCCTGCTGAAGGACGGCGTCCATCGTTATTCGAAGGAATTCATCGCACTAGCCTCGGCCTGGTTCAGACTTTACGCGTGAGGAGGCGAGGCGTAATGTCGTTTCGCTTTCTCGATCCACAACAGGGTGGAGGCGTTAAGGGCGGAAGTATCGCCGAAGATTAGCGAAGTTGTGCGAACGGTGTCCCTGAGCTCGGTCACATCGCGAAACTGCAGACCGTTGTTGTCAAGCAGCGTCTGGCGGAGATACGACTTGGGCAGTAGTGTTGCTGCGTTGACTGTAGAGACTAGACGCAAGATCGCCTCGAACGAATCGATCTCCATCTTCACATCCAGAGAGATGGAGTAGCGGAGGAACAGCTCGTCCATCAAGATCCGGTACCAAGTCCCCTTGGAGAATAAGATCATAGGTAATTGCTGCAAGTCGCCGATCTCGATCGTCTTCCGCTTGCTCCAGGGATGACCGGAAGGAAGCACGAGGCAGAGATGATCGTCGAACAGCGGCACACAGTTGAGCTCCGAATGGTCGATACGGGAAGCGACGAGCCCCAGATCGACCTTCTTGTCTTTGACCATCGATACGATCTCATGTGTCTTGCCTGTCAGAGCCTTAATGTCCGTATCGGGATAATCCTTCGTATATAAGGCGATCAGATCAGGTAGCGTCGATTGAAGCGTCGTAAGACTGGCCCCGATCTTGATGCTGCTCTTGCCGGGAGAGTGATATTCAGCAATCGTATGCAGCAGCTTCTCACGCAATCGGCGCATGTCGATCGCGGTTTCGTAGCAAATATGCCCAATTCGCGTCAGTTCAAGCCGCTTGCCTCTTCGTTCGAACAACAGAACCCCGAGTTCTTCCTCCAGCTGGCCGATCTTCCTCGAGAGCGCGGGCTGTGATATATTCAGACTTTGCGCCGCTTTGTTCAAGCTCTTATGTTCGACAATAGTGGCGAATACGTCCAGGTTATTAAGCATGGGTAAACCTTCCTTCTTTTTCACCTATATGCAGAATAGTTATAAAAAATTATCCGATAATAGCATTTCCCTTATAAGGGTAATGGGAGTAACATGAAGTTGTCAAATAAAATTCACAAAGATTGGTTAAAGCTTGCATGATCAGTGGAAAATAGTGAGGTGTGGTCATTGGATTGTCGACTCATGTCGATAAAGTGACATTTTGTTGACGCTTGTCGTGAGCAAGAGTAAAATGGAAGATGTTTGTTTGAGGACTGCCTTGAGTAGGCGGTGTAACGGTTACCTAATTGGAACACGTTATTTATTTTATGAGGGGGGAACTCTTTAACCATGTCTGGAAATTCGTATCTGTACCGCAAGCTCCATTCCTTACTGGGCGTCATACCGGTCGGCCTCTTCTTGATTCAGCATATGCTGTCGAACTATGAGGCATTCCGCGGAGGAGCCGAAGGTCATCAAACTTTCATCGACAGGGTGCACTGGCTGAATAGTCTGCCGCTTACGCTGATCCTGGAGGTCGTGGGGATCTATCTGCCGATTCTGTACCATGGCGTCTACGGGCTCTACGTAGCGTTCCAATCGAACAGCAACGTGAACCGTTACGGCTATTTCCGCAACATGCTGTTCACATTTCAACGTGTGACGGGCGTTATTACGCTGATCTTCATCGTATGGCACGTGTTCGAGACGCGGATTCAAGTCGCCCTTGGCCACACAACGCATGAAGAGCTGGGTGTGCTGATGCACGATATTTTCACGAATCCAGTGACGTTTACCTTGTACTTGATCGGGATTCTCAGCGCGGTGTTCCACTTCAGCAATGGTATGTGGTCATTCCTGGTCAGCTGGGGGATTACGGTTGGACCGAGATCTCAACGTGTTTCCACATTCATCTGGTTGGGTGTCTTTGTCGCGATGTCCATTATGTTCATTCTGACGATGGCCGCATTCACAGACCCGCAGTTCCAGGACACAAGCGTATTGGACTTGAATAAATAAGGAGAGTGAACTTTCAATGGCTAAATCAAAAGTGATTGTAGTAGGTGGAGGATTGGCCGGGCTGATGGCGACGATAAAAGCTGCTGAAGCCGGGGTTCACGTCGACCTCTTTTCCTTAGTACCTGTAAAGCGTTCCCACTCCGTATGCGCACAAGGCGGCATTAACGGAGCCGTGAACACGAAGGGCGAAGGCGATTCGCCTTGGGAACATTTCGACGATACAGTTTACGGCGGAGACTTCCTGGCTAATCAGCCGCCAGTCAAAGCTATGTGTGAAGCCGCACCAGGCATTATTCACTTGATGGACCGGATGGGAGTTATGTTCAGCCGGACACCAGAGGGCTTGCTTGATTTCCGCCGGTTCGGCGGGACGCAATATCACCGTACCGCATTCGCGGGCGCTACGACGGGGCAACAGCTCTTGTACGCGTTGGACGAGCAAGTACGCCGCTGGGAAGCAGCCGGTCTTGTCACGAAGTACGAGCACTGGGAGTTCTTGTCTGTTGTCGTGGACGACGAAGGCATCTGCCGCGGGGTAACTGGACAAGACTTGCGCTCAATGGAAGTGAAGACGTTCCGTGCCGATGCCACCATTCTGGCTACTGGCGGTCCCGGCATTATATTCGGCAAGACGACGAACTCGGTTATCAACACCGGAACCGCGGCTAGCGCCGTGTATCAGCAGGGCGTTACGTATGCGAACGGCGAGTTCATTCAGATTCACCCTACGGCGATCCCGGGGGACGACAAGCTGCGCTTGATGTCCGAATCGGCACGCGGCGAAGGCGGACGGATCTGGACGTACAAGGACGGTAAGCCTTGGTACTTCCTTGAGGAGAAATATCCTGCTTACGGGAACCTCGTTCCACGTGATATTGCAACTCGTGAAATCTTCGATGTGTGCGTGGAGCAGAAGCTGGGCATTAACGGCGAGAACATGGTGTACCTGGACTTGTCGCACAAAGATCCGAAGGAGCTCGATGTGAAGCTCGGCGGGATTATCGAAATTTACGAGAAGTTCATGGGCGATGACCCGCGTAAAATTCCGATGAAAATCTTCCCTGCGGTCCATTATTCGATGGGCGGCATGTGGGTGGATTACAACCAAATGACGAACATTCCCGGGCTGTTCGCAGCCGGCGAATGCGAGTATCAATATCATGGAGCGAACCGTCTCGGCGCGAACTCCTTGCTCTCCGCGATCTACGGCGGTATGATGGCGGGTCCGAAGGCTGTAGAATACACCAAAGGCTTGAAGAAGTCCGCTGAGGACGTTTCAAGTTCCGTGTTCGATCGTGAGCAGAAGAAACGTACGGAGCAGTACGAAGGACTGTTGAAGGCGAACGGTACGGAGAATGCCTACGTCTTGCATAAGGAGCTTGGCGAGTGGATGACGAACAACATGACAGTTGTGCGCACCAACAAGAAGCTTGATGATACGATTGCGAAGATCAAGGAATTGAAGAGCCGATAMAAGAACATCAACATGACCGATACAGCACGATGGAACAACCAAGGTGTGGCGTTCAGTCGCCAACTGTGGAACATGCTTGAATTGTCGGAAGCGATGACGGTAAGCGCCCGGATGCGCGATGAGAGCCGTGGTGCGCATTACAAGCCGGAATTCCCAGATCGTGATGATGATCGCTTCATGAAGACTTCGCTGGCCAAGTGGACACAAGACGGACCACAGATTTCCTATGAAGACGTGGACGTTTCGTTAATTGCGCCTCGTAAGCGCGACTACTCAACGGATAAGAAAGGAGGGCATTGATCATGTCCCAGACTAAGACGATCAAGCTGACGGTCACCCGTCAGGACAGCCCAGACTCCCAACCTTATACGGAAGATTTCGAAATTCCTTATCGCCCCAACATGAATGTGATCTCCGCGCTGATGGAAATTCAGCGCAATCCGACTAATTCCAGCGGTAAGACGACGACGCCAGTATGTTGGGATTCGAATTGTCTCGAGGAAGTATGCGGCGCTTGCTCCATGGTGATCAACGGCAAAGCACGCCAGGCTTGCTCGGCGCTTGTAGATAAGCTGGAGCAGCCGATCCAGATTAAGCCGATGAGCACATTCAAGGTCGTCCGCGACCTTGTGATCAATCGCCAACGGATGTTCGATTCGCTGAAGCGGGTCAAAGCCTGGATTCCGATCGACGGTACGTATGATCTTGGTCCGGGTCCGCGGATGGCGGAGTCGAAGCGTCAATGGGCGTATGAGTTGTCCAAGTGTATGACATGCGGTGTATGTCTCGAAGCATGCCCGAACGTGAACGACCGCAACAGCTTCATCGGTCCTGCTCCAATCTCGCAAGTTCGCTTGTTTAATGCGCACCCAACAGGTGAGATGAACAAGGAAGAGCGACTGGATACACTGATGGAAGATGGCGGAATTGAAGGCTGTGGGAACTCGCAGAACTGTGTACGCTCCTGCCCGAAAGGCATTCCACTTACGACTTCGATCGCTGCGATCAATGGCGATACAACCAAGCACTTGTTCAAAAAATGGTTAGGTATGTAAGAATATGTGACATAAATAAGCGTCTTATCCTCAGGACTTGAGGATATAGGTGCTTATTTTTTTGTTTTTTTCCAAAATTACTGTAACCTGTGTTAGGATATATATCACAAAAAAGTTTTGTGGACTTATTATTTTGTCTTGTTAGAAGCGTTTTTTGTCCTTTACATCAATACTAAATGTGTTAATATAATCATGTACCATACCGGATAGGTACAGGTAATAACATGAAAAGGGGGAATTTTCACACTAGTCAGAGCATAATCATGTTATACTTATATTCCATTCTTGTAAGCGCTTTAATGGCATCGTTGTCAGTCTTCCATATGTCTACAATATTCGACTGGGAGGTCATTTCAGAATGCTTAAAAAAAGAAAATGGATACCTGCAGTTATAACAACCGTTACTGCGATGAGTCTGGTTGCGGCTGGATGTTCATCAAGTGGCAGTACCAAGAACTCCCCACAACCGCAATCCTCAGCGGGACCGGGCCAGAAGGAAAAGCCAAAGATTGAGTTGACCATGTTCATGAACAACTCGGGGCTCGAGCATTACCCACTGGACACCACAGATCCAAGTAACAATCCATTCATTAACATCGTAGAGAAAATCTCAAATGTCGATTTGAAGTTGGAAGTTCCGCCATATAAAGACTACCAGACGAAATTCAATCTGTTGCTCTCCTCTGGGCAACTGCCGGACATTCTTCACACGAACTATCCGGATCCAACATATAAGGCCGCACGTGAAGGCGCTTTCATAGATCTGAAGTCGTATTACGATAAGTCTCCAATCGTCAAGAAGTTGATTACTCCTCAAATGATGGACCTGGCCAAAGATCCGATCAGCGGCAAATACTGGCGAATTCCAATGGCGTACGACAAAGGTCCTCAAGGCGGCGGTATATACACGCGTTACGATTTGTTAGAGAAGTATAACGCTGGCAAATGGCCAGAAACGGTCGAAGAATGGGTAGATGTACTCCGCAAGATTAAGAAGGCGGAGCCGGATTCACTTCCGTTCTCGACTCGGATTGTCGGCGACCAGTTGTTCGCGTATGGCGGAGCCGTGTTCTTCAATCTATACGGTGCGAACCCATATTCCTACCGTATTCAAGGCGGCAAGGTCATTCCGAATATTCTGTTGCCTGAATACAAGGCAGCGGTTGAATTGATGAAATCGCTGTATGATGAAGGCTTGTTCGACAAAGAGTTTGCAACATCGGATTCCACGATCTGGGCTACCAAATGGGCCAATAAGAACGTATTGTTCCAATGGAACGGAGCCGATCAAATCTTGCCGGGTCAATCATCCATCATGACAACCGGTACAGATGTCCAGAAGAAGTATAAGTACGTATTCGCTCCACCGCTTAAGAAATACCCGTCCGTCTTGTCGGATCCGAAGTACGCAACAGTTGGGCTCGCTTCTCCGATTTCCACTCATGGATTGTACATTTCTTCGAAGGCCAAGGACAAGGATCGCGCTTGGGATGTCATCGAAGCATTCGCAGCGGATGAGCTGAAGGAAGCAATCTTCTGGGGTAAAGAAGGCGAGACATACAACACTAAGGATGGCAAACGAGTTCCTATTCCTGAGAAGTTAGGCGCTAAGGAGCGTACATGGTCGCGGAACCTTGCTCTCCTCTTCGGATTCACGGACGGTCAAGACGCTCAAAATGCTACGTATGAACTGCAAATTGGGACTCCACTATTCAAGCAAATCCAAGACAGTATGAAAGTACTAGCAACCGAAGCGCAAAAAGTCGGGTTGGGTGGACTTCCGAATTATGCTGAATCGGACGATGTGTTGAAGAAAAACTCTGAAATGCTGCAAGCGATTAACAAGTTCACGTCCGAAGCGATCATGGGCCGAATCACGATGGCTCAATTCGATCAAGAAGTGAAGGCTTGGGAAACGAAGTACCGTGCACTGAAGTATGATCCGATTCAAAAGTTTATTGACGGCAACAAAGATATGTTACGCAGCTTGGGCTACAAAATGGTCGACTGGTAGAATCGCGAGTACTGCCTCATAATGATTTCCACCCATCTGCTCTTGGTATGCAGTTCAGGAGCAGTTGGGTATTTCCAATCAATCATTTCCCAGGAGGAGTGCAATTCGAATGAGTCAATCCGCCGCGCTTGATACTCAACCAGCCATTAATAAACCGAAGAAGCGTGGTCGGGCGAGAGTCAGGACACTTGTTTCTTTGTATATTTTATTTGCTCCAACGGCCATTTTGCTATTCCTGTTCCACTATATGCCTATGTACGGAATCATTATTGCCTTCAAGAACTATTCGATTTATAAGGGTCTGTGGGGCAGCGACTGGGTGGGCTTTGAGCATTTTCGTTATTTTTTGAGTGACGACAAATTTTGGCAGGTTCTGAAGAACACCTTACTGCTTAATTTCTATGATTTGTTGTATGGATTCACGTCGCCCATCGTATTCGCCTTGCTTGCCAATGAGCTGTATTCAAAAGTGTTCAAGCGGGTCATGCAGACGATTTCCTACTTGCCTCACTTCCTGTCATGGGTCGTAGTAGCAGGGGTATTCTATTCGTTCCTGTCTCCGGAAACGGGATTATTCAACCACTTCCTGGGCTGGTTCGGCGTTAAGCCCATATTCTTCATGACGGAACCGTCCATATTCCGAGGCCTACTTGTTTTCGCGGATGTGTGGAAAGGGGTAGGCTGGTCCGCTATATTGTACTTCGCTGTTATCGCTGGGATCGACAGC
The DNA here is from genome assembly GCF_056401635.1 of Paenibacillus sp. P4_E11. Taxonomy (NCBI): domain Bacteria; kingdom Bacillati; phylum Bacillota; class Bacilli; order Caryophanales; family Paenibacillaceae; genus Paenibacillus; species Paenibacillus sp. P4_E11. The sequence continues at coordinate 66,555 of NZ_JBFUIX010000017.1, forward strand.
AGCTTGTACGAGGCCGCCTGGATCGATGGAGCCAGTCGCTGGCGACAAGTCATTCATATTACGATTCCGCATATGATGCCGATGATTACCTTGTTATTCTTGCTACGTCTTGCCGGGATGTTCGGTATCGATTTCGACCGGATCTTCCTACTGCAAAATCCTCTCGTGTACGATGTATCCGATGTGATCAGCACATATGTGTACAGATTGGGTCTTGAGCAGTCGCAATTCAGCTTGACAACGGCCATTGGGTTGACACAGAGCGTATTAGGTTTCCTGTTGCTAGTAGGCTCGAACCGCTTGTCCAAGCGATTGACCGGCATGGGCTTGTACTAAGGAAGGAGGGACTCATATGCAGCGGTATACATCTCCATCACGCATTATATTTCAATTTTTCAATTATACATTCTTCATCGTATTCTGTATTTCTATCATGGTCCCGTTCATTAACGCTATTGCGATTTCTCTGAGCAGCTATCAAGGTGTGTTATCAGGGAAAGTCGGGTTGTGGCCCATTGAATTCCAGATGGATTCGTATCAGAAGATAGCCGGCAACTATACGTTTTTGCGATCCTTCGCGAATACGGTGGTTCTGACCATTCTTAATACATCGCTGTCCGTTATCATTTCGCTTTGCGCCGCTTATGCTTTGTCGCACAAGTTGTTTAAAGGAAGAACGATTGCGTTCACCTATATTCTGATCACGATGTTCTTCAGCGGCGGTCTAATTCCGAGTTACTTGAACGTAATGAATCTGCATCTGGGCAATACGTATTTGGCCCTCATTCTTCCTGCACTGGTTAGTCCTTTCTACATTATCGTGTACAAAAATGTGATCGACCAGCTGCCCAAGGAAGTGTTGGAATCTGCTGAAATCGATGGCGCCGGGGAAATCCGGATGTTGTTCCGCATTGTGTTGCCTCTCGTCTTGCCAATGACGATGGCTTTCGTCATCTTCAGCGCGGTTGCCCACTGGAACCAATGGTTCGGAGTATTGCTCTACATCAAGGAAAAGTCCATGTGGACGCTGCAGTTCCAGCTTCGCGAGATATTGAACAACGCCAGGTTGGAGGATGCGGTGCTGAATCCGCTTGGTCAACAAATCATTCACCCCGAGAATTTGAAGATGGCCGCGCTTATGATTACGATTCTGCCTATTATCGTGATCTATCCTTTCGTGCAAAAGTATTTCATCCATGGTCAGCTAGTTGGTGCGGTAAAAGGTTAAGAAACTATTCCGTACCGTCAGGTCAAGGCCTGGCGGTATTTGTATGATGGAGGAGATTCGAAATGAACGTGAATTCTTTGTTGCAGCCGGAAGCGGTGGCACAACCTTGCCGCAACTTCTGTATATTGGGCCGGACAAGGCTTCGTGATCCGAAGGATGGCCGGGAGAAGCTAGTACTGGCGAATTTCGCTGCACATGCGACAGGAGATATTGTCCTGATCGACGTGGAGACCGGGGAGGGCGAATCGATCTTGCTGCCCGGTGATAGCGGTGCATGGGCGTTGTACAACTGGAACGACGAGAAGCTGATCGTTGGTACTTGCCCGGGCTTCGGCTATGTACATAGCCTGGATTTGCGTACCAGAACTTGGGCGAAGCCGCTACGGGATGAGAATGAGACGTACGTCTGGAACTTCACCAAAGGGTCGGACGGCATGCTATATGGCGGAACGTATCCTGGTTGTGTGTTGCTGCGGTATGATCCCGAACGTCATGTGCTTGAGAATGTCGGTCGCATGTCAGACAATCTGAAGAACATGTACAGTCGGTATGTCGGTTCGGTACCCGGACATATTATTATATCCGGCGGGCTGGAGGATTCGTTCGTCTCCGCCTGGAACATCGAGACTGGCGAGCTGAAGACATTCGCCCGGCCTGCTGGCTTCGCTACTCTTGTCGAAGTGAATGAACAATTCATCTGTGTCAAGCTCGGTGAGCAGACCGATTACTACGATTCCACCACATTCGAACTGCTTGATGCTACTCCGATCTCGACTTCGTCAACCGTTGTGGAGATTTCGCTGGGCGGAGGGCTTACTGCTAGTGCTGTAAGGCTTGACGACGGGCGTTACGGCGGGGTACGCGGCCAGGACTACTTCATCGCGGCAGATTCGAGTGATTGTCCACAGCTCAAGCGAATTCCAACGGAAGCGCCGGCTACCCATATTTTCGGCTTGGAGACAGATTCAGACGGACGAATCTGGGGCTCGAGCGGTTTCGGCCAGACGATTTTTTCCTACGATCCGCGCGATGGCAGCTACTGGAATTCATCAGTCGTATGTAACGCTGGTGGAGAAGTTTATGGGCTACGCCATGTGAACGGACGGCTATTTCTGACCGCCTATGCAGGCGGGGACCATATGGTATACGATCCTTCGCAGCCGTGGGATCAGATCGGCAATGTGAATCCCCGAACGCTGCAATCGGTAGGTCCCGATTGGATACGGCCACTTGGCCGCAGCATAATCGGGCCTGATGGTGCGATCTGGACCGGATGGGCCGCGAAGTATGGTGTCTATGGCGGCGGATTGACCCGCCTCGACACGAATACGTTGGAGCTGACCCAATATTCGAATCCGCTTGCCGAGCAGCAAGTGTCCAGTGTTGCTGCAGATGAGCAGTACATCTACTTCGTGACCAGCCGTGGCGGTAACGGCCTGCCTCAACAGGAGGAGCCCTGTCACTTCGGTGTCGTGACAACGGACGGCGCGCTCGTATATAGCGAGACGCTTCCGTTGGAGGCGAACCCCGGCAAGCTGTGTGCGGCCGGAGGACGCATCTGGCTCGTGCAGGATAATGACCTGCGCGTCTTCTCGCGGTCTGCGATGAGCTTCAGCGAGACGATCTCCCTTGGTCAGCGCGCTTACGGGCTGTGCGCGGTGAGTGAGCGGGAGCTGATCGTCTTCGGCGAATCCCAGCTCTTGGTGCTCGATATGGAGAGCGGATCCTACGAGGTACGGGCGGCACTGCCTGGAACGGTGGATAAGGCTGTGATTACACCTGATCGTACGCTGTATTTTGGCGTTGGGACCCAGCTTTACTCGATTAAGCTGGAGGAGCTGGGCATTCATGATTAGGTTTTCCTACTGCGGATTTTCATACATGGGCAATTGGTCGGAGCGGTGAAACAGTAAATCGGTTGGAAGAATTTGAAAATTTGATCCAGTGTCTACAATTGCCGATTTCGTGCTATATTTATGGCGTGAGGTGATATCCGATGTTGTACGAGTTGGAGTCGGACGAACGCTATGAGATTTGGAATGGCGAGAAGTTGATGATGCCTTCATGCAACATGGTCCACGAAGCGATATTGAGTAATATGATGAGAATCGTAGGTAACTTTGTTAGAGGTAACCAATTAGGCAAAGTGTTTCCTTCGAATGCGGCGATTTATTTGCACGGAGACGTTATGCGTAAGGATTTTCGCCTAGCTGATCTATGCTTCGTAACCTCGCATCGTCTGGATATGGTGCAATCCTAGGGCATTTATGGAGCGCCTGATCTCATTGTCGAGATTGTTTCACCGGGAAGAAAGAATACGGACCGGGATCGTGTGGAGAAGTATGAGTTGTACGAGCAGTACGGCGTGATGGAGTACTGGATCGTAACTCCCTTTGAAGAGAAGATTGAAATATTCACCCTGCGGGATGGGACCTATCAATTGTCTGATCACTCGAAGGTATTAACGGGCATTGAGTTGTCTGAGACGCAAGTGTTTGAGTAAACGATGCGCCAATGGATTAATTATTCCTTTGGCGCTTTTCTATATTCACAGAAGGGAACGGTCTCATGAACATAAGTATTAGGCAAGCGAACATCGCAGATGCATCTGCGATTGCACAAGTCCATGTAGACAGCTGGAGAAGCACGTATAAGGGTATTATCTCCTCCGAGTATTTGGCCGACTTGAAAGTGGAGAATCGCGAGAAAAACTGGGTGTGGGGGTTTCGTAATCCTAACCAGGATGAGACGGTGTGGGTTGCTGTAGACGACGGTGGAACGGTCATAGCCTTTGCTAATGGGGGCAAGTGCCTATCTGAAGAGTATGGCTACGAGGGAGAGCTGTACTCCATTTACATAAATGAGCGTTACCAAGGTCAAGGTATTGGCAAGCGGCTTATGGGGGAGGTCGTTTCTGCTTTGACCAAGAATGGCTATACATCGATGATGATATGGGTACTCGAGTCGAATCCGTCCGCAGCCTTCTACAGGAAGTTGGGCGGTGAGCCAGTGGCGAGGAAGGAAATAATGATTGGACATGATACGCTGATCGAAGTGGCGTACGCCTGGAACAATCTTAAGACAATATAGGAAGGAGTGAAGTAAGACGTTGTACACAATAGAAGAACTGAGTTCTCTTATTCCACGTATGTCGCATGGTAGACGTCGAATAGAAGAACTCAGTTCTCGCTCTTCCACAAGCCGTGCCAGGAGTTTAGAAGGAACGAGCTTATTTGTCAGTGATGCGTTAATGCTAGAGGAGCTTGTCTTTATAAGATTCCTGAAACCACTCATAATTCTCAAGAATACGTTTCTTGTCGGCATCACTCAATGCTAAATACCTGTCTACAATTGAATTTAGAAACTCGGATGAAAGTGACTTTCCAAAAGGTTGTAAACTATCCGTGGAGAGGTTGTCCATGATTGCCCCTAATAATGCCGCGGGAGCACTTAATACATTTTTGTTAACGATCTCCACAGCTTTTTCATGGTCGCCTTCATAAAGCAAATTAAACGCAACCGCTTGGAGAAATTCATCCCCCAAGTTTTCTTCCAGTATCTTGGAGCAGAAAAGGGTAGCTTGTTCTTTATCCCTTACTGATAGTTCGGTTAAAGCAGTAGCGACTTCTTCATAATCTTCTAATCGGTTTACAATCGCAATTAATTGGTCATGATTCATACTGGAAATATACGTCTCATAATTAACAATTCTGTCCAGGGCTGTGGCTTTCTCTAGTTGCTTATTGTCTTCCATACTGCACCTCCATAACTAAATTGATGTAGGGATTAACTTGATCGTTGCTAAATAGGGTTGTCCATCAACCAGCTTCCATGTTGTTAATACCTTGAGTTTTCCAGTTTTACCTTCTAGTACGCTTGGGAAATCCAACGTATTGTTGGGGTTGATCTGTTTACCCACTTCTAATAAATGTTTGGCAATGGTCTGGTTATTCTCTATTGTATCACTAAGTCCTATCGACTCGAGTTTTTGTCTCATATCATCCGAACGGTCAAAATTATGCTTCATTTTTTCAAGTTCTTTAATGCGTTTGGCATTTTGAGGGTCCGCATCAAATACCTTTCTTTGGGTCTGTTTCAATTGCTTTAACTCTCGAAGCTCTTGTTTCACTTCTTGAATATTAACGTTGACCTTGCCTCTCAAATATTTCTCGATTTTATCCACTGGTATGATCGTATTTCCATCCGTATAAACCTTAATGGCTTTACCGCTCTGTGGAGCAATAACCTCTTCGGTTTTAAGACCTCCCGGCTTCCGAGAACCGAGCTTATCCAGAAGCTTGCGCCCATAACGGCGGCCTTTCTTCCCCGCCCATTTTAGCGCTCTGCCAAACGGAATTCGGCTAAGGACAATACCTATCATCACGGAAAGCATGTTTTCGGGAGTCAGCAGCTTTTTCGGATCGCGGATATAACCGGCTATCTCATGTCCGCTCCCGGCGATGCCCGCCGCTGTCATCGCGATGCCCAAAGCCGGCCAAAATCCGACGAACAGCAGTGACAGGGCAAGGGCCCCGAGCACGATCGCGCCTTGTTCATACCATTCCAGCCGATCCCACCAATTTTGCAGCGAATCGAACATGCAGGCGAAACATGCCGTTTCCCCTCCGCCCGCATGAGCCCCGATGCCTGCGATCAGTCCGGCAACAAGCAGAATCACTGCGAGTCCGGTCAGCGCCCGGGTAAGAACTTCCAACCGCTTGCGGATAGGCTCCTGCCGGGTGGACGCTTCCTCGTTCCCGTAGAGCAAATGAAATCCCAATTCCCTGCGCTCCCTGTAAAAGCCGAGCCAATAGATGAATTTTCCCCGATCCAGACAAAAAGAGCGGGTCATATTCAACAGCTCGATAAACGGATTAAGAAACGGCTCGTTCGGCAGCGACGGAAGGCGGTTTCGTATTTTATTCAGCGACCAGTAATCGGCAATGAGCGAAGCGGCCAGCATCAGAAGAAATGCCGGCTGAGTTTTATAACCGCTGCCGGTCCAATCATGAAGCCGGAACACCCAACCCGGCAGCTTGTGTTGGCCGTTATATACCGCGTGATCCAGGATGGACCAAAGCAACAGGATTGCCGGGAACAGAAAAACCCATTTCGTCAGTCTTGTGCGCAGCCGATAGGCAATTCCGCATGCGAGCGCGATCATGGCGGTATGTACGGGATGACTGACGGTCATTAGCGTCGGAAACAGACTTTCTTCGAAACGCCCGGGAAACAGCGAGAAAAAGTCCCAATGGATCGTTTCGCCGCCAAGCATTGTAAAACTGTAGCCGAACTTTTTCGCAAGAATGCCGGAACTTAGCCACCTTCGGGAAAGCTCCTCCATCAGTTGGAAGCCGACGCCGGTCGCCGCACCGATAAGCGTGTAATCGCTTAAACTCAAAGCGGAAGCTCGACGTGAGAACAACAGAAATATGCCTAGCGGAAGGAGCTTCCACATTTCTTCGAAAATTGGCGTAATAATGGCAATGGACCAAGTGTCGGATGTTTTTCCGCTGAAAAGCACGTGGAGAGAATTGACTGTAAGCGTCGTGAACGGTACGACAAGAAAAACGCCTGCCAGAACGAACAGCACGATTGGCTTCCACGGCATCGTTTTGCTCCGGCACAGAAACCAAAATTGCAGCAGCACATAAAACGACCATAAATATTGAACCATCATGGTACGCGATTCTTTAACGAAAAACAAGCTTAGAACAAACATGATTAGCGACAACCAGGAAAAAATCGTATACGCCGTTTTAAGAAACGGATATTTCACAATCCATGATTGGCAAGTTCGATAGATGGCCTCAAGGAAATCCCGAATTCCGGTTCGAATGGACCAGATCGTATTCACTACGGTCGCCTCCTCTGAATAGCCGACCTCGTGCGAGCGGGACGTCTCCCTTGACAACGGTCCGGCCATGAGTAACTAAATGAATGCATGAAAACCATGGTCACCGCTACATGTACCTAACCTATTTCTCGCGAGATACTAGTATTATAGACATTCTTGTAAAATGTGGCAAAAGGCGCTGGTCTCAAATCATGATGGATTATGTCGATAAAAATCACGGTTCAATTAAGCCCAAAACAGTTTGCAGATTGCTACGAATTGTTTTTTGACAAGATTTTAGAAATTAGTTCATCAGATATAGCGGGAGTAGAGGGCTATTGATTTCCACACGTAAGCTCGTGTATTCGCAGGATTTCATCCTTAAATGAGCCCTACGCACACCTGAATGCCGTTTCATGGACTTTTTCCATCCCGCTATTACATCTTCAGGCTCTATTTTACTTAGATCCGAGGGGAGGGGGAACTGCCGAATGCGCTGCGCATCGGGTCTCGCGATATTCGCTCGGAGTTGTATTCATCCAACGTTTGAATACTTCAAAGAAATAGCTCTGATTGGCAAATCCCACCTGCTCACCGATTATGCCGATAGGTAAATCGGGTTGTTCTAAGTACACTTTGGCGTGGTTGACCCGCAACTGTTGCAAATAATGAATGAGTGTTTGACCGATTTTTCGTTTGAACAATCGGCTTAAATATTCTTCGTTCATCGATACCTGTTTGGCCAGTGATTTCAGAGTAATGTTGCTCCAATAATGATTGTGGATATGCTCAAGTACTTTATTAATTTCCGGATGATCGGAATAAGGCTTTAACTTGTCATTCCAATTGTTAATGTAGTGGTGGCTCGTTCGTCGTTCATTGTGGAGAATGCTTTGAGCTGCGCATCGGGGATCGTGGCATTCCTTGCCGAATCGAGCTTGATCGCGAGTGGTATGTCATTATGAGAGAAGCACGGTTCAACTTGAGGAAGACGGACACCTATCAGATCTGCTTCGTTTAAACAATATTAGAGTGGGAAAGCCGGTTCACCGGCTTTCCCACTCTAATATTCGGATCGGCCACGTTTCCCGGCAACCTTTGGACAGTAGAGATCATCAATTTTTGGACATTATCGGATAGAAGTAACAAATGTGAGCTGCAAAGACCGTTAAACGAACGGGCAGGATAACGCAACAAATGCTTGCTTAAGTATAAATTTTCAGACTATAATGAAGTATATATTTGGTATGTGCGACTGGCGTAAACGTGGAGAACCACGAGGGAGCACATAATTCATATGCCGTACGCCTGGGCAGAGTATTTGGTCTTAGACCGAATGCTTTTATTTATTTTATGGGAGATGATGATATGGAACAGGCAYGGCAAGCAAGAAATGTAGCAATATTAATTTTTGAACAGGTTGAACCTTKGGATTTTGCAGGACCATTTGAAGTTTTTATTGCAGGAAGTAATAGAGGCCAAGATTTCAAAGTTTACACTGTGGCGGAAAATGACAGTTCGATAAAAACATTGGGAGGTCTAAGCATTAATCCAGCTTATACTATCGCTAACTGTCCTAAACCTGATATATTGGTGATTCCTGGAGGTTGGGGTTCAAGAAAAGAAATGAACAATGAAACGATTACGAGCTGGATTCGAGAAGCATCAAATGATGTAGAAATCATCCTGTCTGTCTGTACTGGAGCCTTAATTTTAGCAAAAGCCAAATTATTAGATGGTTTAAAGGTTACAACAAATCGTTTGGCTATCAATGAATTAAGGAATGTTGTACCTACTTCTACTGAAATATTTGAAGAAGCTCGCTATGTCGATAATGGGAAAATTGTATTATCCGCTGGAGTATCCGCTGGCATGGATGCTGCACTGTATGTTGTAGAAAAAATACTGGGCGAAGATAGAGCTATAAAAGCCGCAAATATTATGGAGTATGACTGGAAAAGAGATTAAACTAACGGGCACGATAGTTGAATATAAATCCCTCGCAGCCACTTATCGAATGTGGCTTTTTTCATGGATAATTAGTGTAATAAACAGCGAACCGAAAGGTAAATTTCTTTTTGGTTTCGTGTAGGCGATATATTAAAAAACAAATTCGATAACAATACGAAACGATCGTATAAAAGGGATCAACTTTTTAAGCTGAACTGTGACGCGTAGAAGGGACACTTTGAAAAAAGTGCTCTCCTATGCGTCACAGTTCATATGCGATTAACCCCTCCTAACAGATTAGAGGAGGTTCGACGAATTATGCCCACGTTTTCTAAAAAGCAATCAACTTGTGGAACTGTTCAGGGTTGTACTAGGGATAAACGTTGGGGATACTGCAAAGCAGTCAAGGTTTTATAAGTGTGAAATAGCTTCCTGTGTTGTCCAAGTAGCACTGGCAAAAGCTTTGTAATTCGTAACGGCAGCTTGAAAATCCTCTTCACTAATTGTTGCCGTGGCATCGTATACAACAGCTGTTTCAAAACCAGTTTCGATTAGATGCCTCATATGGGACTCTACACAAACGTTGGAAAGCACCCCTGCAATAATTATCTTCTCTTTTCTATGTTGTCGCAACTGATATTCCAAGTCATTTGTTTGTGGGCTGGCAACCTTGTGAGGAGTTGCTATGACGGTTCTTCTATCAAAAATATAAGGTTTGAAAGAATGAACAAAATCAGCTCCAAATGACGGTGGTGTGTACGCATTTGCCACATGATACATTCTAAGACCTAAAAGCATCTTTTGTTCATTTCCTGTAAATTGCCAGCCATAATCATGAGGGTATAAATAATGGGGCGATATGAAAATTTGGTATCCCTTATTCATGGCAGTTCTCATTAATAGTTCAAGGTTTTGTATAGTATTGTTTCGTTCAATAGTTCCTTTAGTCAGATGATAGCCTCTTCCCCCAGGACTCATAAAGTCATTTTGCGGGTCTGTGATTACAATTGCGGTACTATTGGGATGTGGTTTAAACATCAAATACTCTCCTCACTCGCAGCTTCATTTATAGACATTTATATGTCATTTTTAGTTTGTCTTATGTACGTTGTTATAAGAAGTAAATGTGCAATTTCTACGATTGGTTGCATAGATAACGCACGGTTTTTTCATTGCGGTTTACAGTAGGCGGTATATTCGAAAACAGTGTACAACGAAGAAATCAAAATTCGCCGTGCACAACTTTTTATTAAGCTATCTGACAGGGTAATGCAGAAAAATAATTAAAAATCAGTTGTTACTATATGGAATAATCTGTATAATGGTTCAAAATGTTAAGGAGTGGTCTCATGATTAATGAGGGAAGTCTTCTTGAATTTGTAAGCCCATTTTACGTAAAAAAAGACATCATGCACAACTTGAGTCATATTGGAAGAATGCTTACTTCAGCAAAGAAACTACTTAAGCTTTATCCAGAGATAACGGACCTAGAATCAATTATGTATGGTTGCTATTTCCATGGTTTTATTTATTTAAGAGAAGATTTAATCAGGGAGTATCTAGTGAAGCAAGGACTAGATACGGAGAAAATTGAAAAAATTGTTAGGATTTCTTGGGAATCGCAAAAAGATGAGGTTGCTGAGACGTTGGAAGGAAAACTTCTTCATGATGCACATATGATTGAAGGAGGAAAAACGTACTTAATGGTTAAATCACTATGTACCGGAACTGCGAGAGGGCAAACGCTTGAACAGACGTTAGATTACTTTGAGGAATATGTCCTTGGTAAAGGTGAATGCTATTTGCCAGAGGCCCAAACTATCTATAAAGAAATGCAAGAATTCGCTAGTAATTTTATACGTGACTTAAGGGAAGGTTTAAAACCGGCTTAAACTAACGAAGAACGTTAGTGGAATGATAAACGAGGACGAAGCTGCCGGCGTAATCGGCAGCTTCGATTTGTTACTGGGCTAATAAGGAGGGTGTCCGGATCCGTCGGCGTGTTTCCGGCGCCCCCGGCCGGTTAGGGAGGCATCTGGATGCTCCTTTTCTTTATATCGTCCTTGCAGGCACGCAAAGAGGAGAATGGATTGATGAAGATGGAGCAGATAAAATGCATCAAAGGAATTGCAGAAACTAACAGTTATTCTCAATAACGGCAGCGGAATTTTAGCAGTCTATTCTTTCATCTACTTTGAAGCACGAATAATTATTTTAGTTCAGTGAAACGTTTTCCCAAATTTAAACGTGTTATGGATGGAAGGAGGGTACCAATGGGAAACAACGATATAAGCAAGAATGAACAATTAGCAATCTTAGTGAACAAATACGCTGATATGGTGCTGCGGTTGGCGCTTACGTACCTCGGAAACCTAGCCGACGCACAGGATGTGTGCCAGGAAGTGTATATCAAGCTTTTCAAATACCAACGTCCCTTTAATGATGCTGAGCATGAAAAGGCTTGGATCATTCGAGTGACGATGAATACGTGCAAAGACGTGATCAGAAGTCCGTGGAAAAAATGGTTCTCACCTATTGAGGGTCTGCCAAACAAGCATACAGAAAGTAAAGATGTCGTGTCGTTTGTTCTTACACTCCCCCGGAAATATAGATTGGTCATCCATTTATATTATTATGAAGGCTACAAAGCAACTGAGATTTCCGAACTTTGAACCTCAAAGAAAGCACGATTAGGACTCAGCTGAAACGTGCAACGGAGCTACTGAAAACAAAGATAATGGGAGGATTGGATGATGACGATTAGAACTAAGTATGTGAACGAGATGAACGGAATAAAGGCGGATGAAGAGTTCAAAAACACGATAATTAGCCAAGTCATTTCGAGTACTGATGGTTCTCTAACAGTTGCTCGTAAACTTCGGAGTAAGGTCGCAATGGTTGTTGCTTCTTGCTTGGTTGTATTCCTCCTTGCCATTGGAACACAGCTGATTTTTCACAAGGGTGATAAAGATAGTAGTGGTCTATATAAAAGGTTGGTAATCACTGCTTATGCGGCAGACGGTGCTCCTATATTGGTAAGCCCAGATGTAGACTTCCCGCTTGGTCAATACTCCATGAATATGAGTAGTGTGCCGGGCATTCCTATAACAATTACTTGTAAGGATGCAGACAAGATTAGTTTGCGAACCTCAGAGGGAACGCTGTTATTATGGAATCCATGGGGGGGTTCTAGGGTGATACCGTTGGGGCAAGAGACAACCGTTAAGTCAGGCATCACGATCTACTGGAATCCTGTGGCAGAAAGCGATCTTTCTAAAGTGGCAATAGAGAGTTTAATTGATTTGAGTGCCTATAAGGATAAGAAAAAGCTCGGTAGCAGTACAATTGAGATCAAATCGCAAGATCGCATCACGTATAAAGGAAAGTTAACCTATAACTGAAAAGGCTGGACGGACCAATTATACCTGCTGCCCGCTTACTATGCGGGCAGTTCCTCTATTTACGCTACCGTGGAAATTAACATCGGTCACTCGGTAATAAAGTCAATAATAATAATTGCCAGACGTCGGGCTATACGCCAAGGGTTCTCATCCCAATGAAGTGGCGTACCTGAACTATGTTCTTGTCACGACTAAGTCCGGCACCGGGTACTGTTTCAGAGCGAAATTTCGAGTTGGTGCACGCCGGCCGACAGGCTGCTAATGGTGAGAAGCTTTGTGGCCGAGCTGTAGCTTACGCCAGACGAGACGACAGTGCCGTCCACCTTGAGCTGCGTGTAGGAAGGCACATACAGCTTAATCGTTCCAGTGCTGCCCATCGTGACCGCACCCGTATACTTGCCGGCCCCGTTCAAGCCCATAGCCGCAGCGCTCGCTGAAGGCATTTCGACGAGCACTTGCGTCCCATCCGACAAGGAGGTGCCGGACGACAGAGAATTTACCGAACCGTAGCGCTCATATCCCCCCGTGGTCGGCTTCCGAACCATGCACTGCGTCGAGTTGCATGTGATCGTCAAATTGGAGGCGGTCGTTTTGGTCGTGTCGTTGGTCGGGTTGATAAACAGCTGGTCGCTAGCTCCGGTGAGGCTGACGACCAATCCGGTCGCCATGCCGTTTGCCGCCGTGGTAACGGTTTTAGGCGCCGCTTTCACAATCGCTGTTCCCGCCGGCGTGGTATCTATTCCTGTTGCGAGTAGCGATGATTCATTAAGCGATCGGTCAGAATTGTTTAATTTACCATCCTTCGTTAAACTAAAGTTGTATTCGGTCGGGCCAGGACTGTGCACATTAGCAATCCATGAGAAACCGGGCATGCTGTTGGATGATAAAATGTAGACATAAAGGAGGCTGCATATGGGACGTGTAATCCTAATGATGAATGTGCGAGAAAACCAAGGAGGTGAGTCAGTCGCATGGCAAAGATCGTTTTCGCATTGAACCAGTCTCTGGACGGGTTCGTCGACCACGACCACACGGCATTCCAGCCCGACCCCGTGCTATTCCGTCATTTCATCGACGACGTGCGCGGCCTGGCGGGCAGCCTGTATGGGCGCCGCATGTACGAGATCATGCGGTATTGGGACGGAGACCATTTTGAATGGGATTCGCCGGAACGGGAATACGCAGCTGCGTGGCAACGCAAACCGAAGTGGGTAGTGTCGAGGACGTTAAAGTCCGTCGGTCCGAATGCTTCTCTGATCGAGGGCGACCTCGCAGCGGCCATACGTGGGCTGAAGGCTCAGCATGAAGGGGAAATTGAAGTTGCCGGGCCGGAGTTGGCGCATAGTCTAACGGAGCTCGGTCTCGTTGATGAGTATCGACTCTATCTCCATCCAGTCGTGCTGGGTCACGGCAAGCCGTTCTTCGCCGGTCCGCGGCCGCCGCTGCGCCTCGTGGCAAGCGATCGAATTGGCGAGCAGGTGATCAGGTTGACCTACGTTCCAGCTTAGTTGTGAGGTTGACCCAGCGGCGACGAACGTTAGTTTAACAAATAGCGATTGTGAAGGTTGCTGGTTGGCGGCCTTCTTTTTTGCGTTTACGGCAATGAATATATGTTCTTGTCATTAATGGATATATGTTCATGTCATCCGACAATTGAGCTGCTTTTTGTTATTACACCTATGCCAATTCAAGGCACAGAATGTCCCTTCTGTGCTTTGTTTTGGTGCGGGCAGGCCAATAAGTTAACTTTATTCGCAAAGCATAACATCATCTCAACTGAGAAAGTTTGGATTGGGGCTGCTGTGCAATCGCCCACGAATAGCAAGATTAATGGAGACCATCGTAAGGTGGAATTAGAAGTTTGTTTATAGCATACAATAATCAAATTGACAATTTAACTGGAGTGTAACATTATTGAATTATGGATATATAAATCAATGGGGAGAGATCTATCTGGGTTATCAAGAAAAAAAGGAATTTCGCGGTGGAGCCAGGAAGGGAGCTGGTCGAAAGGTCATTGGAGTAACTAGGCCAATTAAATTAACATTGCCCGATGAAACGTGGAATTGGATAGAAGAAGCTATTCAAAAAGGGAAGGCAACTGGAATGTCTGAGTTTATTCGGAAAAAGCTACATGAATTAAAAAAGAGTGAGGAAGAACAGCAGGAAAAGTTTGAGGGAAGGGGAATGGGGTAAATATCTTAAAATATGGGAATTAGAGGTGAGAAAAAGATGGATAAAAAACCACACGAGACACAACCGGTGAGAACTGAGATTGATGCAGTGCCAAACAATTATGTAGATGAGAATTTACTTGAAATGCAGCGGATAGAAGGGCAAGGGCCTCTTAAAAAAGTAAATATGAAAGACTTACCTAAACCTTTAAGATTATTCGGTTACTTCGTCATAACTTGCATAATGCTAATGGTAATTTTTGGGATTATCGTTTCGATTTTTAAATAAGAAGTCACCTTCATTGATCCATGATCAGATTGAAGGTGACTTTTTTATACTTATTTGTTCAATGTAATATTTTTATCGATTACTTTGATTTTGCTTTCAAGAGACGATTGATACAACGCTTTTCTGTATTCCCTATATTTTTTTCCGAATTCGTTTAGATCTTTCCCAACGGTTAAAACACCATCGCCTGTAAGTTTATTCAAAAGATTTACAGCGGAACGTTGATCCTGATACTGCTTAGGTGCGTAATTGTTCCAATACTCATCTTTGGTGAGCCCTGTAGTTGCAATAAAGCGATCTTGCATAGCTTGGTCCTCTTGAGGCTGCTTAGAAAGAATTTCTCTGGCTTGTGCTGCCTCTTTCTTTCCGTCATCCAACGAGGCTACTACGTTGTACTCCTGTGCTTTTAGTAAAATTAACTTCTCGATAATTAACTCTTCTAGGAGATCACTGTCTTTTAAACTGATTTGAGAATTATTAAGATTAAATTCAAGCCCTTTGTAAGCTTTGAAATCTTCTAAGTTTTTCTTGGTAATAAATAAATCCCCAACTTGTACTATATTATCGTTAGCAAAGTTCTTATTTTGAACTAATTTGGTTTGTAGCATAGAGAAGGGTTCACTAAACTTATCGGTTGCGAGAGCGGATATTGAGGTGACTGCTGCAGTAATGCAAATTGCTGCAGCAAGCAATGTGATTTTTTTTGCTTTGTTAAATTTCATATTTTAACCTCCCTATTCTACCAAGTGAAGTTCACTGTGGCTGTATTGTTTGTTTGATACCCGCCAGAGACGACAAAAAATAGTGATTGTCCATAACTTGAGCCATAACTCAAATCGAAATTTTGATAGGTAGAATTATATCTTCCAACTACTTGATAATTAGGATCATACAAATAGGAGCCGACATTTGGAAGTGATTGAGTAGTTCCACGGATGTTTAAGTTCCCAACCTGTAAAGAAGCGTTAGGGAAAGATGCCCAATATTGACTTAGCGTTTCGCCTATTAAATCTTCCCGATGCATCGTAATAAAATCTAAACCGGCGGGCTGATCAGCATCGATCAAGACTCGAGCTGTTAATGAAACCGGAGTATAGATGTACCCAGATGAGCTCGTTCTCCAACAACTGAGATAATCCGTTTCTTCTCGGGAGGAGACTGTTGCGCTTGCAACTCCGGAAAAACTAGTCAATAATAGTGCGATTGCTAGGACGTATACTGCATTTTTCCTCCAAATGTGTTTCATTCCCATTTCTCCTTTTCATATATTATTTTCCTTACATAACCAGTATAGTTATCTGCATACATTTTCAGCTAAAGTTCTAATGGAACAAAATTACAAAAATGAAACACAATGTTTCGACAATATCTTCCAAGACATGGAATCCATTTATACTTTTATTGTGTCATATTCTCAGAATTGTTTTACTTTTCTATATCATGAATTGKGAAAATAATGAAGGTGATTATGAATTCATGCAAAGAAAGAGTGATCAGCTGAATATGGGTAAACTGTTAATCCCAGCCGAACTAAAGAAAAGGCAACCTTCGAAGTGCCAAGATAGGCTTCCGACTGCAGCGGCGACAATCGGTAGCCTATTTTTTATCAACTGAAATTACAGCCGATCCATACACAAAAATATACATCAATCAATTATAGGTGGTTTCACTGTTTACTGAGTTCCAAAAGAATGTCCCTTCTGTGCTTTGTTTTGAGTAAAAGATAGCAAAGGAGAAGGGACGCCATGCTGCTGTTGCAGGGAGGGGCCGAATTAGCAAAGTTCCATAATGGCATAAGTCGCGGTGCGAGGATGTGAGTAGGACGATGTTCAGTAAACTAAAATAAGGAGACCGAAACTGTATGGACAGTTTTGGTCTCCTTATTTGAATGAACGTGAAGTTATTTTGAAGTACCCGGTGAGACATGAAATTTACCGATAACGGTTTTCCCATCAACGTCATACAACGGGATATAGCGTCCACCTTCTGCCGCACGCTGTTTTTGCTTTGCCAATAACTCCTCAGGAGTTTTGGGCATTTCTCCGTACAAGTCTGCAGATCGAACATAACCAATATTGCCGTCTATGCCATATGCTTTAATTAAATCGGGTTCTTCAGCCGGAGAACTGGCATCTAATCCCGAC